>JAOZVI010000103.1:0-4608 GCA_029938265.1 Flavobacteriaceae bacterium
AAATTCTTGAAGGCCACTCCTCAACAAGTAATATTAAATAATGTTTCACCAGTTTTTCCATTAAATTCGTGGTAGAACCAATAGATCTAATTAAGAAGCAAATATATATATTTTAAATTTATCGCTTGGTTTGCGTCATATTATCAGCAACTACAATGATATATTCCGCTATAGTTTTCTTTTCTTCTTTGGTCATTTCATCCCATTCTGATTGCATCACGGTTGTTATAGATTTAATATCTAAACCGGGTTGAATTTTATTGATCCACCATATAATTCCCTGATCGTAATTAGAATGATAAGATCCATCCATATGAAAAAGTAAATCATCTTTTTTAAAATTCTCAAGTGAAAAATGTGCCATTGTAGCATCTTTTGCAGCTTGAGCAGTTTGAATATTTAACATATTTGGCGGCACATGATCTCCCATCTTACTCGCCATCTCTGCATATGCTTTAACAGTTGGGTCAAAATATTTTTCCAGATCTGGCCCAATCATTGCACGTGCTTCCGGACTTAATTTCTTTAAAGCATCCATTCCTCCTTTATTGATCATTGATGCATATCTACGAGGAATATTTGTCGCGATAAAACGTAAATTTTTCTCCTTGGCAAATTCAACCAAAGGTTTATAATCGGTTTTATAATTCCCCCACATTTGCGTCATTTCCGGCATCATTTTCTTTTCTTCATAAAACCCTGCTAAATATTCATTCATTACCAATTGGTTTCCGTTTTCAAACATTTCAGCTCCAAAAACCAATTTTTCACCTTTTATTTCATAAAAACTTTTTGCCATTTCAATTTGCATCCAATGTGATATTGGATTGGTATGATATTCTCCAAAAAATACCATGTCACTTTTAGCCAGATCTTTGATCATTTTATCATAATTTGCTGATTTGCCATTATTTTTATACAATTGATAAGCAGGTTTACCTTGTGCAAATGTTAAATTAGTAAGTATTATTATTGCAATTAAACTTAGGATTATTTTTTTCATTGTTATTGCTTTTTAAAGTTAAATTAATTTAAAAAAATTAAAAATATTTTTAGTGTTTTGGTCTTCCCGAAGGTCTTTTTGATTCATATAACGCTTTACGCGGAATTAATTTGGCCGTTACATCACCTTCATTTACTGTAATACTCAATGGCGATTTCAATGCAGGCAAAGAACCTTTCATTACATTTTTAGCTGAATCTCCTTCAAAACCTAAATAGCCATATTTACCATAATGTAGTAATTTACCTGATAATGCTTTGATCGATGCATCGGAATTTGAACCTACAAATCCAATACTTTCGGCATTGTTTTTTGGATTTGGAATTGCATAAACTAAAGCTCCTGATTTTGATAAATTTATTATTGATTCCATTTCAGTTTGGGCAAAAGATCCTTTATATACTGTTTGTAATGCTTTATCATAATGTTTATTTTCATAACCTAAAATCCATACTGATTGATCGATTGGTATTTGTTTTAAGTTATTATCAAAAATAATCTTTGCTACTTTACCTTGAGCCTCTTGTGTAGCTTTCCATGTATTTGCCATTTCTTGATAAGCAACTTTATTTTTGCTGTTTGCAGGAACAATAATTGTCATTTTTTTATTGCCAAACACTTGAGATAAAGATGCTGGAACTTCACCTCTATCTACACGACGCATGATATTAAATTGAGGATCAATTTCAACTTTTAATGGCTTTTGAGATAATTCTACAGTATAGTTTTGTGATCTATTTTCCATAGCCAACTTCTTCCAAACAACCTGATCATTTCCTTCTGTATAGATAGCTACTGGAACATTTATATAAAATAAATCTTCTTTTTGAATTTGATTTAAAGTAAAAGACAATTTATTCCCTTTTGATCTTACATTTGTTATTTCTATAGTTGGTGCACCTTTTCTATCTATCCATTGTTCAAAGAAACTATCAAGATCTCTTCCTGTTATTTCTTCAAAACTTTTTTGAATCTCGGGAAAAGAAACTTTTTTAAATATATAATCGGTATAAAATTTTTGATATGCTTTAATAAATGCTTCATCACCAAATTCATAACGCAGCATATTATTTACCATCAAAACTTTTCCATACCCAATGGCTTCTTCAGCAGAATTGTTTCTGTTTATAAATTGATTGATCGGGAAATCATTTTCATCATTAACATAATCAGTAAATTTTTGTAAAGTATTTCTACGATAAGTAGCTCCATTACCTCTTTGTTCTTGCATTAAATGATCGGCCATATATGCAGTAATTCCTTCACACCAATTTCCGCCATTTTTGTAATCTACAAAAACACCATTACCCCAGTAATTATGCAACAATTCATGTGGATATGATGAATATAAAATCCAAGGGAAACGTATAACTTTCTCACCCAGTAAAGTAAAAGAAGGCATTCCATAACCTGTTTCCCAAAAATTCTCAACCAAGGCAAATTTTGTATAAGGATATTTTCCAATCAATGTTTCATACATCTGTAAATATTCACTTGTTATTCCTAAATATCTTTGTGCCAATTCTTCATCCGGTGTTCTTAAAAAAGCCTGAACTTCAACATCTCCCAATTTTTTTGAATACTCTGTCCATTTTGCTGCTGTCAGATAAATTTCATCCATTGGTTCGGGTGAATCATAAGTAATTTCTTTTTTCCCATCAACAACTTCATTTTTAGTTCTCTCACCTTGTGATACGACAGACCAACCTTCATTAATTGTGACATTTAATACAAAAGTTGAAAGCAGATCATCTCCAAATCTTGGTAACCAAAAAGTAGAATTTGCCATATATATACCATTCTCTGAAATTACTCCTTTAGTTTCACTAAAACCTCGGGCATATTCTGCAGCTGTCTTTTTAATTTCATCCCTAACAGGTCCTTTATAGTAAATTGTAAATGAATTATCATTCTTATTAGTAATTGATAATTTATATTTATTTACATAAGAACTGGTTAGTGTATCATTATTAACAAGTTTCACAATTTTAGCACCTAATATCTTTTCAATCTTTAGATTTTTATTTAGATAAAAATCTATATTTTTTGAATTTTTGGTAAACAGATAAGATGGTAAAATAATATTATTTTTTACAGAAAGTATAGAACTAACCACATCAATATGAGCATCAATCTCTTGATTTTCATATTGAGTTTGCGCATTTGCCAACTGACCAAAAGTTAAGGAAATGCTTATCAAAAAAAATAAATAATAATGTTTCATTGTAATTTAAATTTATTTTATTTTATTTGAGGCAAATGTAAATCAATTTTTGATTTTTATTCATATTGACTTCTACAATTTGTACAAATTTTAAACTTTTTTAAATGTTTTGTTTAAAGTATATTTAAATTTTAGTCATGGTTTTGTTAACCCTAAAAAATAATTATTTACTTTAATTACTTTACAAAATTTATATTACTTTTGGAGTTATCCTATTCATTCATAGAAATCGTTCTAGAATGAGTTTGATCAACCAACCCAACTACTACATTAAATATGAAGAATATTTATTATATACTGATATTTATAATTTTTACCGGCTTTTTAGCATGTTCAAGCTCACAATCATTCAATAATTTCTATAATAATCATAAAAACGACAATAATGTTAGTTCTTTTCAGGTACCGAGTTATTTGCGTTCATTAATTAAAAATGTTTCTCCTGAATTAAATGATATCTTTAAAAATGTAAAAGACTTCAAGTCAATTTCTTTTACCGATTGCTCTCCGAGTCAAAACCAGCAAATCAATGATGAAATAAATATGATCACAAGAAATTACACTGATGTTCATCGCAAGAATACCGAAGAAAACAGATCTTTAGTTTCTGTAAAAGAAAAAGGTGATATAATTAAAGAAGTCATAATTCACAATAGCAGAAATAACAATCATACTATTTTATTTTTAAAAGGTAATTTTAATCCTGAAAGAATTCAAAAATTAGCCAAAGCAAATGAATTAGAAGATCTATATGATTTTGCCCAATAATTTCTCTTTAAAATGATTAAAAAAATCCTTTTTATAATATTATTCATTAGTGTAATTAATTCTAATGCACAAGTTTTAAATATTGAGCATTTACGCATTGCAAAAGATACTTCAGGATTTGCAGGTTCAATTGGTGTTAACTTACAGCTGATTAAAAATACAAGAGACATTTTTATATTTGGCAACACTATATATTTTCAATATAGAAACGGAAAACATCTTTTATTTCTAATTAATAATATTTCTTATAAAAAGATCAATGATGATGATATTATTAATAAAGGTACTATGCACCTACGCTATAATTATAAACTAACCGATATCGTTACTCTTGAAGCATTCGGACAATTACAATACAATACCATTTCTAAAATTGAAATGCGACAACTTATCGGAGGTGGTACGCGTTTTAAATTAGCTGAAAAAGAAAAATATAAAATTTATTTGGGTACAATTTTAATGCATGAATATGAAAAAATTGACGCTGATCCTTCTATTTATAACAGAGATTATAGATTTAGTGGTTATTTGTCTTTAAGATTTTTCCCAACTAAAAATTTTATATTTACCAGTACCACATTTTACCAACCCAGGTTAGATAAATTTAATGATT
>JAOZVI010000103.1:4708-6455 GCA_029938265.1 Flavobacteriaceae bacterium
CATTAGAATTACAATATAAAAAAATAATTATCGTTGTATAAACTCATAAGTTTTTTATTAATAAAACTTGGGAAAATTGTTATTGTTAAAGAAGAAAACTCTCCAAAAAAGGAGAGTTTTTTGTTTTTTTGATGTGATTTTTTTATCCCGATCGACTCAAATATTTTACTTGAAAAATAATATTTTTTATTAAAAAATATAGCCTACTCCATCTTTTTTAATATTTTAGCAGGATAGTAATCATAATGAAATATTTATACAACATAGGGAAATATTTTTTAATGCTTGGTCAAGTTTTTAGAAGACCTCAAAAACGAGCAATCTTTAAAGAGAATTTATTTAAAGAAGTTGAAGAGCTCGGCTTAAAATCTATAGGTATTGTTGCTTTTATCTCTTTTTTCGTTGGTGGTGTTGTTGCAATACAAACAGGATTAAACGTAGATAATCCGTGGATACCCAAATATTTGATCGGTTTTGCTACAAAACGTTCAATCATTTTAGAATTTGCACCTACTTTTATGTCAATAATATTAGCTGGTAAAGTAGGGTCATATATAACTTCCAGCATGGGCACTATGCGTGTTACTGAACAAATTGACGCTCTTGAAGTAATGGGTGTAAATACTTTAAATCATTTGGTATTACCCAAAATAATTGCTGCAGTTTTATTTTATCCTTTTATTATTGCTCTTGCTATGATTTTAGGAATATTTGGAGGATGGGTAGCAGGAGAAATCACGGGATTATTTTCGGTAGATGATTATGTTGATGGCATACGACTCGATTTCAAACCATACTTTATTCGTTATGCCTTAATAAAAACAATGGTCTTTGCTTTTCTTATTGCTACTATTCCATCTTTTTATGGATATTATGTAAAAGGAGGTTCTATTGAAGTTGGAAAAGCAAGTACAAAAGCCGTAGTTTGGACAAGTGTTGTTATTATTGTTTTTAATTATTTCTTAACTCAAATGTTACTAGGATAAATTATGATAGAAGTTAAAAATATACATAAATCATTCAATGATCAACATGTCTTAAAAGGTGTATCTGCAAGTTTTAGTAAAGGAGATACAAATTTAATTATTGGCTCAAGTGGTTCGGGTAAAACTGTATTTATAAAATGTTTATTAGGCTTATTTGAACCTGACGAAGGTGATATCTGTTATGACGGAAGACATTATAGTGAAATGGGTAATAAAGATAAAAGAGAGTTGCGAAAAGAAATGGGTATGGTTTTTCAAAGCGGTGCACTTTTTGATTCGGAATCAATTGAAAATAATATCATGTTTCCTTTAAAAATGTTTACACATCAAAGCGAAGAGGAAATGCTCGATCGAGTAAATTTTGTTTTAAACAGGGTGCATCTTGAAAATGTAAATAAAAAATTTCCTGCTGAACTTTCCGGGGGTATGCAAAAACGTGTTGCCATTGCAAGAGCAATCGTGATGAATCCAAAATATTTATTTTGTGACGAACCTAATTCCGGACTCGATCCAAGAACTGCTATTGTTATCGATAATCTGATTCAAGAAATAACCGATGAGTATCAAATGATAACCGTTATCAATACACATGATATGAATTCTGTTATGGAAATTGGTGAAAAAATAATCTTCTTAAAAGATGGTTTAAAAAAATGGGAAGGAACTTCGCAAACCATTTTTAAAACTGATAATGAGGATGTAACCGAATTTGTTTACTCTTCTGATCTGTTTAAAAAAGTAAGAGAGGTTTATAATAAAGG
>JAOZVI010000103.1:6555-8287 GCA_029938265.1 Flavobacteriaceae bacterium
ATTTAGTTTAACTTTATTTCCTAATTTAATTGTATGAGCTCAACTAAAAAATTTGGAACAGCACCAGTATTTTTTACTGCGATATCTACTATATTGGGCGCAATTTTATTTTTACGCTTTGGATTTGCCGTTGGAACTTTGGGGTTCTGGGGTGTAATATTAATTGTTCTTTTAGGTCATTTGGTAACAATACCAACTGCTTTATCTATTAGCGAAATTGCCACCAATAAGCGTGTTGAGGGCGGTGGTGAGTATTTTATAATTTCACGCTCTTTTGGCTTAAATATTGGTGCCACTATTGGTTTAGCTTTATTTTTATCTCAAGCTATCAGTGTCGCTTTTTACGTCATCGCTTTTACTGAGGCTTTTGAATTCTTTTTCAATTATATGAAGAATACTTATGATATTTACTTGCCCCGCCAGGTGATCAGTATTCCGGTTATGCTTCTTTTATCTCTTTTAATTCTTAGAAAAGGTGCCAATTTAGGGGTCAAAGCCCTTTACTATGTTGTTGCAATTTTAGCGGTAACATTGATCTTATTTTTTTTAGGTTCTACAAGCTTCTCCCAAGAAACAAATTTTAGTCTAGCCAATGCTGATTTTAGAAATTTTGATAACTTTTTTATTGTTTTTGCAATTATTTTTCCTGCTTTTACAGGAATGACAGCAGGAGTAGGTTTGTCTGGAGATTTAAAAGATCCGGGGAAATCGATACCAATTGGAACAACAACGGCAACACTTGCAGGAATGATCATATACTTTTTTATAGCTTATAAATTATCTGTTAATGCAAGTCCAAATGATCTAATGAACAATCAATTTGTTATGTCGAAAATTGCTTTATGGGGTTTTATTGTAATTCCTATAGGTTTAGCTGCTTCAACTATTTCATCGGCACTCGGATCAGTTATGGTAGCGCCAAGGACTTTACAGGCGTTGGCAAGTGATAATTCTTTTCCTCTATCAAAAGTAAATAATTGGTTGTCAAAAGAACGAAAAAAAGATAATGAACCTACTAATGCATCATTGGCAACAGTAATTATTGCCATGGTATTTGTTATTATGGGTGATATTAATGCTGTAGCTGAAATTATTTCAATGTTCTTTATGGTAACTTATGGCTCTTTAAATTTGATCTCATTTCTTAATCATTTTGGATCTCCGCCTTCGTATAGACCATCTTTTAAATCAAAATGGTATATTTCACTAATTGGATTTATTGCTTCTTTCTGGATCATGTTTAAAATTAATATGACTTATGCTGTAATGGCTATCGTGTTAATGTCATTATTATATATCTACATAAGCTATTACCATAAAAGCAGAAAAGACTTGGCATCAATCTTTGCAAATACAATTTTTCAATTAAACAGAAACCTGCAAATATTCCTACAAAAACAAACACAAAGAAAAGAGAATGTAGAATGGCGTCCAAGTGCCATATGTATTTCTAAAAATTCATTTGAAAGAGATACTGCTTTCCGTTTATTGAACTGGATATCATACAGATATGGATTTGGAACTTATTTACATCGCATTGAGGGTTATTATTCAAAAAGCAGCTACAAACAATCTGAAAAAGAATTGGCCAACCTCCTTAAAAATGTAGGTAATAATAACTCCGTTTATATCGATACGATCATATCTCCCTCCTATACTTCTGCTATCGCACAGGCAATTCAAATTCCGGGAATTGCCGGTATGGAAAACAATATGGTTATTTTTGAATTTG
>JAOZVI010000021.1:0-3629 GCA_029938265.1 Flavobacteriaceae bacterium
AAGAAGTAATAGATACTTTCGTTGCAATTGCACAAAGCATTAAAGATGGAGATATTGATAAATTAATTGCATTTCATGCCTATAGCCCAAAGTTTACGGAATTTAAAAATGGAGAGCCACGTAATGGTGCTAAGGCAAATGAAACTCATGAACGCAATGTTTTTGGTTCTGTAACTGAAGTAGTGAAATTCGATGCGAAAGATTTAAAAGTTGCAGTTTATGGGGATGTAGCTAATTTAACTTTTCACTCGGATTTCCAATTAAAATTCGGCGATGATCTTGTTGTTGTAAACGACCAAATTACCCTATTATTTGTTAATACAAAAGATGGCTGGAAAATGGTTCATGAACATCATTCACCATTGAAAAAATAACTTACTATTTAGTTATTGATATAGGAAAATATACTTTGAAAGAGAAAGAAAAAACCAGTTGATTTCTTAGAGCTTTGAGTTACATTTCAAAAAAAACTCATGAGAACATAACAAGTTTTTATGCTACTAACTATAATATTGACCTGTTGTAGTAAATTAAAAATAACCATTTAAATATATACTATTATGAAAATAAAAATAACATTTGCATTTATCTTAATTTTTGGTTTTATTCTTACCAGTTGTAATGACAATGATGAAACCATAAAAACTGTAGAACTAAAAGATCTTATTAATCCTGAATTTCCTGAGGCAAAGGAAGAGGTGATGAATACTTTTGGTGAAATTGCACAAAGTATTATAGATGGAGATATGGATAAACTAATTGCTTTTCATGCCTATAGCCCAAAGTTTACAGAATTCAAGAACGGAGAACCACGTAACGGTGGTGTAGCTAATGAAGCTCATGAACGCAGTGTGTTTGGCTCTGTAACAGAAGTAATAAAATTTGATGCGAAAGACTTGCAAATTGCGGTATATGGTGATGTAGCTAATTTGACTTTTCACTCGGATTTCCAATTAAAATTCGGCGATGATCTTGTTGTTGTAAACGACCAAATTACCCTATTATTTGTTAATACAAAAGATGGCTGGAAAATGGTTCATGAACATCATTCACCATTGAAAAAGTAACGTATTATTCAGATATATAAATAGAAAAATACAACTCAAAAGATAATGAAAAATGGCGTGGTAGGCTAATCCCGCTGCCTGTGCTGAACCTGCCTGCCGGCAGGCAGGCTTGTTTCAGTATCTAGTGGGATCAAGGTTAGTACATCGACCTGTCGATTCCTATAATTAGATTAAGGACTTGCCCTAAGGTTTAAATACTTTTTATTAGATCTGTGTGTTACGCTTCTAAAATCTAAACACCTAATAAACAAACAGATAAATACATTACTAACTATAATGTTGATCTGTTGAAGTAATTTTTTATACGACCCCTTATTTTAACAGATTATTAATTTAATTTATAAAAACTGCCAATTTTGGCAGTTTTTATAATTAATATTTTTTTAATTTTTCCTATTCTAATCTATCAACTGAATTAAATTCTTAAAGCAGGTATTTTTTTAATATGAATAAAATCTTATTTTTGATGAGGATTTTAAATAATGTTTTCATCAAATTTTTTTAAAAATGAGAAAAGTATTTTTTCTTTTATTTTTCATCTCATCTTTTGGCTTTTCTCAAAACAAGAACATTCCTTTTCAAAAAGGAGAATTCTTAAAATATAAATTATCATACGGTTTAATACATGCTGGTTTTGCTACCCTTCAAGTTGATGAAATTATAAAAGAGAACAAAAATTTAATTCATGTTGACGGACAGGGTTGGACTGTTGGTATAGTAGATTTCTTTTTTAGCGTAGAAGATAATTACCAAACGTATTTTGATAAAAACACTTTAAAACCATATCGTTTTATCCGCAAAATTAATGAAGGGGGATATACAAAAAACAAAGAAATTCTATTTGATTTTCAAAAACATCAGGCTACGGTAAAGGATTATAAAAATAATAATGAAAAATCTTTTTCTATTCAAAATGACGTTAACGATATGCTTTCTTCTCTTTATTATATAAGAAGTATAAGTTTTGATAATATTAAGCAAAATGAGATTATTGCTATTAAGATGTTTTATGATGACAAAACTGAGAAGATCAATGTAAAATATTTAGGAAGAGAAACTATAAACACTAAATTTGGAAAGGTCAAGACAATCATTATTAAACCGGAGGTTGAAGCAGACAGAATTTTTGAAGAAAAAGAAGGTGTAATTATATGGCTTTCAGATGATGATAATAAAATTCCTATAAGAATAAAAGCAAATATTTTAGTTGGTTCTATTAAAGCCGAACTTCAAGAATATAAAGAACTGGCAAATACTTTAATTTTTAACTAAATTATTACCTTAATATCTGACAAAATAAATAGATTTGCAGATTATTAAAAATGAAAAAGGGATAATGAAAAAATTATTAATAATTGCACTTGGATTTTTGATTTTCCAGGCTTGTAAGAAAGATGTTATAGAATCAGAGATTCAGACTGAAATAATCGAAACAAAACCAAAGATTATAGAGGAGTTTGGTTATGTATTAAATAACTATAAAGTAATTAAAGATACGATCAAAAGTGGAGAGAGTTTTGGTGAAATTTTAGATCGTCATCATATTGATTATACAGCAATTTATAAAATTGCTGCTGCTGCAAAAGACACCTTTGACATTAGAAAATTAAGAGCGGGTAAACCATATGTAATTTTAGCCAAAAAAGATTCTACTGAAAAAGCACAGGTATTTATATACCAACGCAACAAAGTAGAATATCTTATTGTAGACTTTACTGATTCTATTCAAACAAAATTTTGTAGAAAAAAAGTTAAAACAGTAATAAAATCAGCATCAGGTGTTATTGAATCTTCTTTATCGGAAGCTATTGAGAAGCAAAATTTAAATTACATTCTCGCTTTAGAAATGGCAGATATTTATGCCTGGACAATTGACTTTTTTCATCTTCAAAAAGGAGATTCTTTTAAATTAATTTATGAAGAAAAGTTTATAAATGACACCTTATCTGTTGGTATAGGAAATATAAAAGCTGCTTATTTTAAGCATAAAAATACATCTTTATACGCCTTTAATTTTATAACTGATTCTACAAAAAACATCAATGATTATTACGATGAAAATGCCAAAACATTACGTAGAAAATTCTTAATAGCCCCTTTAAAATTTGGCCGTATTTCTTCTCGTTATAATTTAAACCGGCGAATTAAGTTTTATGGTTATAGAGCAAAAGCTCATAAAGGAACCGATTTTGCTGCACCAATTGGCACACCCATCATGACTACGGCGAGTGGTACCGTTATTGCCTCAAAATATGCCGGAGGAAATGGGAATTATGTTAAAATTAAACACAATGCTACCTATTCTACGCAGTACCTACATATGCAAAAACGAAAAGTAAAAAAAGGCGATTATGTTAAACAAGGCGATGTAATTGGGTGGATAGGAATGACTGGTAATACTGCTGGGCCTCATGTGTGTTATCGTTTTTGGAAAAATGGGAAACAAGTTGATCCGTTTAAACAAAAATTACCTTCAGCTGAGCCAATCAAAGAGCAGTTAAAAGAAAAGTATTTTTCTTTTATCAAACCATTAAAAGTGGAATTGGATAATATTCCTACAAG
>JAOZVI010000021.1:3729-18541 GCA_029938265.1 Flavobacteriaceae bacterium
ACAACAACAAGATCCTGGAAAAGATTAGAAGATCATTTTGAACAGATTAAAGATGTTCATATGAAAAACCTTTTTCAACAAGATAAAAAGAGAAATGAAAAATTCACAATATCAACGGAAGAATTTAGCTTAGATCTTTCAAAGAATAGAATTACAGAAGATACATTACAATATCTATTAGAGCTTGCAAATGAATCAGAATTGAAAGATGCCATTAAAAAGTATTTTAATGGAGATATAATAAATGAAACAGAAAACAGAGCAGTTTTACATACCGCATTACGCAACCAAAATAGTAATAAAATTTTTGTAGATGGAAAGGATGTAATGTCTGAAATTCAAGAGACACTTAAAAAAATAAAAATCTTTTCAAAGAATGTTATTAAAGGTGAGTTTAAAGGTTATAGTGGAAAAGAAATTACTGATGTTGTTAATATTGGAATAGGCGGTTCTGATCTTGGCCCAAGAATGGTTGTAGAGTCTTTACAATATTATAAAAATCACTTAAACACACATTTTGTTTCAAATATTGATGGTGACCACGTTGCAGAAATATTAAAGAATTTAAATCCTGAAACCACTTTATTTGTTATTGTTTCAAAAACCTTTACTACACAGGAGACTTTAACAAATGCTGAAACCATAAAAAAATGGTTTTTATCTCAAGAATTCGGAGCTAAAGAAAGTGATATTCAATACAATTTTGTAGCTGTTTCCACAAATCTTGAAAAAGTTTTAGAGTTTGGTATTTCTAAGGATAATATTTTCACCATGTGGAATTGGGTAGGTGGAAGATATTCACTTTGGAGTGCTGTGGGCTTATCTATTAGTTTATCTGTTGGATACGACAATTTTAACGCTTTATTAAAAGGGGCATTTGCCATGGATGAACATTTTAGAAAAACTTCTTTTGATAAAAATTTGCCTGTTGTTCTAGCTTTATTAAGTATTTGGTATAACAATTTTTTTAATACTGAATCAGAAGTTGTGATTCCATATACTCAATACTTAGAAAAATTTGCGCCTTTCTTACAACAATTATCCATGGAAAGTAATGGGAAATCGACTGATAGAAATGGTAAAAAAGTAACTTATCAAACCGGTAATATAATTTGGGGTAATGCAGGCACCAATGTACAACACGCCTTTATGCAGTTGGTACATCAAGGCACTAAGGTCATACCTGTTGATTTTATAGGATTTAAAGAATCTTTACATGGCAATCAAGAACACCACCATAAATTAATGGCAAACTTTTTTGCTCAGGCAGAAGCATTATATGCAGGAAAAACAATAGAAGAAGTGCATTTAGACATGAAGTTCCAAGGTGATTCTATTAAAATAAATAAATTGCTGCCATTTAAAATTTTTGAAGGTAACAGACCATCTAATAGTTTGCTTATTAAAAAATTAACACCTTATAATTTAGGTTCATTGATTGCATTATATGAACATAAAACTTTTGTACAAGGTGTTATTTGGAATATCTATAGTTTTGATCAATTTGGTGTTGAACTTGGAAAGGAATTGGCACAAAAACTCCTAGTTAAATAAAAGTTAAGAATAGTTAATAATTTCTTAACAAATTAATCCTTACACTTAAATTTTTTTATGTAGTTTTACCGAAGTTATTAACTCAAATTAAACTATATATGAAAAATTTTAAAGCCCTTTTAGTTGCTGTGTTTATTATGACTTCAGCAACTTTATTAGCTCAAACTCAGGTTACAGGTACTGTAATGGATGGAGACGGACCTCTGCCTGGAGTAAATGTTATTGAAAAAGGAACAAAAAACGGTACTACTACCGATTTTGACGGAAACTTCATTTTACAAATTAATGAAGGAAGTGGGATTTTAGAGATCTCTTTTGTTGGTATGACAAAAAGAGATATTGCATTTACCGCTATTAGTGGCGAAACAATTAATATTGGTAACATTACTTTAACGCAAGACGAAAATGTATTGGATGAAGTTGTGGTAACCGGAATAGTTGACTTCGCAAAAGAAAGAGAAACGCCTGTAGCAGTTTCAACAATTAGAGCGATTGATATTCAAGAAAATTTAGGCACACAAGAGTTACCAGAGATCTTAAATTCAACACCTTCAGTTTATGCTACAAAACAAGGTGGTGGTTATGGAGATTCACGTATCAATGTTCGTGGATTTGATTCAAGAAATACTGCGATAATGATCAACGGTATGCCGGTAAATGATATGGAAAACGGTTGGGTATATTGGTCAAACTGGGCTGGTTTATCTGATGTTACTTCTGCTATGCAAGTACAACGTGGTTTAGGTTCTTCTAAATTGGCAATTTCTTCTGTGGGTGGTACGATTAATGTTTTGACAAAAACATCTACAGCTCGTGAGGGAGGAACTGTTGCATTTACTCTTGGAAACGATAGTTATATGAAAGAATCTGCCAGCTATTCAACAGGATTGTTAGAAAATGGACTTTCAGCTTCTGTATTATTAAGTCATTTTTCTGGAGACGGATATGTTGATGGCACCAAAGGTGATGGCTGGAACTATTTTATTGGTTTAGGTTACGAAATTAACGAAAAACATTCTTTAATGTTTACGTTTACTGGTGCACCACAATGGCATCACCAAAATTCTTATGCAAATCCAATCAATGTAAGTCAGCAATATGGTTCAAACGGTGAGCCTAATAGAAAATACAATAGCAATTGGGGTTATTTGAATGGTGAAGAATTTTCTTATAGAAGAAACTTCTATCATAAACCTATCATGTCATTGAATTATGATTGGTTAATTAATGACAAAATGAATTTATCAACCATTGTTTACGGTTCTTGGGGTCGTGGTGGTGGTACTGGCCCAATTGGTAAGATCAATGGAGGAGGAGATTATAAACCTGAATTTAAAGATGCAAACGGTTTAATACGTTTTGATGATATTGCTGCCTGGAATGCAGGAGCTACCGGGATAAATTTTGGTAAATATAGTGGAGATAGAGTACCTGATGATAGTGGTCAATTTATCAATGATAGATATAATGGATTTACAAGAAGAGCTTCTATGAATTCGCATAACTGGTATGGTATTATTGCTAATTTCCACCATGAAGTAAATGAAAATTTAAGTTGGGATGTAGGTATTGATGGTAGAACTTATACAGGTTACCATTACAGGGTTGTAAATGATGATTTAGGTGCAGATGGTTATTTTGATAACAAAGATAAAAATAACCCTAACAGAATGATCACTGAATATGTTTCAGCGTCTCCTAGTTTTAATCCTTGGACAAATATTACAGACCAACAAAAAATTGAATACTATAACACAGGAGGTGTTAAGTGGTTTGGTGGTTTTGGGCAAGTTGAATATAAAACGGAAGTAATTTCTACATTCTTACAGTTTGGTGTTTCAAATCAATCATTTCAACGTACTGATTATTTCAACTTAACTCCTGATGATGAAGGAGGTCAAACATCAGATTGGGAAAGCTTAGTAGGAGGTAATATCAAAGGAGGTATCAATTGGAATATAAATGAAAACCATAATGTATTTGCAAATACGGGTTATTACTCTAAACAACCTTTATTTAGTGCTGTTTACCCTAGCTATAACTCTAATGTTGTTAATGAAGGTTTAACCAATGAAAAAATATATGGATTAGAATTTGGCTATAGTTTTATAATGAATAATTTTAATTTGAAAGCCAATGTTTATAGAACTTCATGGAAAGATGTTTTTAAACGCCAGGGTGTTACTCTTGATGATGATTCACGAGGTTATGCAGATTTTCAAGGAATAGAACAAGTACACATTGGATTTGAGTTAGAATCATATTACAGATTAAATGATCATTTCTCTTTTAATGGTATGTTGTCTATAGGTAACTGGCAATATAATGGAGATGTTACAGGAACACTATATAATGAAAATAACGAACAAATTGGAGATTCAGATAAGACTTATTATTTAGACGGCGTAAAAGTTGGTGATGCAGCACAAACTACAGCAGCTTTAGGAGTTACTTATAGATTCTTAGACGGGTTTAACTTTGGTCTAAACTGGCGTTATGCAGGTAATTTATATGCCCAGATCAATACGGATGATTTTGATCATGAAGATCATGCCGGTTCTTTAGAGTTGCCATCTTTTAATTTGGTTGATGCAAGGATATCTTATAATTGGAGAATGAAAAATAATAATTCATTGATCTTTAGTTTTAATATGAACAATTTATTTGATGATTTATACATTTCAGAATCAGACACCAATATTCATGCTGAGGCAGGAGATGATACCTGGAGAGGTGTTAACACAAGTAACCGTGTTTATTTTGGTTGGGGAAGAAGCTGGAATACTTCAATTAGATTTAGATTTTAATAAAATTAGTATTTAAATTAATAATAATCTGTTTATTATTAAATGCCCACTCTTAAATTTTAAGAGTGGGTTTTTTTAATGAGACTCTAATTTTTTTTAAAAATTAGCTAGTCGAACCCGGCCGCTGGCGAGGCAAGTTAATCCCGCTCACGATGGTAATCGGGATTGGCGGGATACTAGTCAAAGAACACCTATAATTTTGATTATAAAAAAATTACAATTTTTTATAAATTAGTTAATCGAACCCGCCGCTGGCGAGGTAAGTTAATCCCGCAATTTGTGGGATCTATCATTAATCACTTTTGTAAAAGAAAGGTTAATCCCGTTCACGATGATAATCTGGAGTAGTGTGATCTTAGTTTAAGAATACACTAATTTTTGAGTATTAAAAGATTACAAATAGTAATAAAGTTAGCCAGTCGAATCAACCTTATTCTTAATTCTGCAAATAGTTTACACTTGTTTTTTAATCTTGACTTTAATTAATACATTTGTTTAACTAAAAAAACAAAATATTAAAACGAACTATTATGATTAAAATGTTACATTCGTTCTGGGCAATTCTCACTTTACTTATGTTGGTAATTGCGGTTGTAAATGCAATCATTAGTTTAACATCAAACAAAGATTTTAAAGAAAAAGATCTGCGGATCCCTCTATTTACCTTAATTGTAACGCATATACAATTAATACTGGGATTGATCGTTCTTTTTGGCTCGGCACATTTTACTTTTTTAAAAGATAATGGTATGGGTGCAGTTATGAAAAATGCAGAAGCCAGACTTTTTATAGTAGAACATCCTTTAATCATGATCATAGCTACTGTATTAGTAACCATTGGATTTAAAAATCTTAAAAATAAATCAACTGATAAACAAATGTTTAAAAGCATAGCAATTTATTACGGTATTGCTTTGTTGCTTGTTTTAAGTAGAATTCCATGGGGGCAGTGGTTCTAGGTGAGTGAGAAGTTATCATTCCCATGCAGGTGCGAATCTTATTAATTCTTCGATAAATTAATATAAAATGAAAATTATTAAAAAACTTTTATCTTATCCTCTATCGATAATTTTTTACTTTATCTATGGATTGATCTTGATCGTTTTTCAACCTATTCAATGGTTGAGTTTAAAATTGGGCGGGTATTCGGCACATAAAAGATCGGTTGATTATTTGAGTTGTTTTTTGATGGGAAGTTTGTATGCTTTAGGAACTCGTATTAAGTTCATTAACAATCAAAAAATACCAGAAGGAGTGCCATTGATCATTGTATCTAATCACCAAAGTATGCATGATATAACAGGTATCGGTTGTTTTATGCGAAAATATCATCCCAAGTATGTTTCAAAAATCGAATTGGGAAAAGGAATACCCAGTATTTCTTATAATTTACGTCACGGGGGCTCGGTATTGATCGATCGGAAAAATCCAAAACAATCCATTCCGGCTATAAAGGAATTTGGAAAATATTTAGAAGAAAACAATCGTTCGGCCGTTATCTTTCCCGAAGGAACTAGAAGTAGGGATGGAGAGCCAAAACGATTTTCTCAAAACGGACTTAAAATGATGGTTAAATATGCACCTTCATCCTATGTTGTACCTGTTACCATTAATAATTCGTGGAAATTATTAAGATATGGTAATTTTCCTTTGGGAATTTGTGTAAAACTTATTTTTGAAGTTCATGAACCCATTAAAAGCGATTCAATGCCTTTTGAAGAATTGTTTTTAAAAACAGAAAAAGCTATTAAGGATTCGGTAGTAATATAAAATATATACGAGGCAACTGTAAGTAGCCCCGTATATATATAAATTCAGTAATCTTAGTTATTCACATAGACCCTCAAGCGTATCTTCAATATAACCCGGCGTACTCATTATTTTCATAAATGTACCCATAGTTAATTCAGGCCAATGTAAAGCAATTCTATAACGACCGTGTAGCATGGTTGCAGTATTACCTTGTAAAATAATTTCATAGGGTAGGGCAGCAAAGTGATCTTCACCTATGATAGGTAAAAAGAAATTTTCACCACTTTCTTTATCTGATAAACCAACTCCATAAACAGCAACTTTATTTGAACTAAATTTTAATTTATAAACTAATTTTGTATTTCCTTTTTTAGCTGCAAGATTTTTTTCGATTGTTTTAACGCCTTCTTCAAACGAACTGAACTTTTTTAAAGTTACAGGATCAGTAAAATAGGGCATCATCATTTTGTATTGATATTTTTTCAATCTACTTTCTGTTAGAGACCCACCAAAAGGTTTGTTTTCACTTCCCAAAGGAGATAAAGCCGATTTTACGTCGTCAGCAACTTTTTGTAAAGCAGACTTGTGTTTTGAATAATCATCTCGTAAATAAGCGTTAAACAGGTAAGGTGGATTTAAGTAATTTATAGCTGTACTATTACCATTTGCTTTTAAGCCAACCTTTAAAGCAGCAGTAAGAGCACCGCGATCTTTTACTTGTAAAACAGTTGTTTGTAGATCTTTTCTTGTATAAACAAGAACCAACATATTGGATTTGCTTTCCGGATTGTAAGCACCAATAATTTCAAAACCTTTATTATTTAAGGCAGATTTAACTTTTTCAGCAGTATTTTGTATATTATCATTGGAAATACCAACTTTAATATAGGGTGATAGATTTTGAGAGTTTACGGTATAATATCCGGTAAAAACAAAAAACATAATAATAAAAGTGAATAATTTTTTCATGGTGATAAATAGTTTTAAATTTTAGGTAAAAATATAGGATATGTAATAATAATTACATAACATTTATCATATAATGGAAATGTTTTGTCTTTTTTTAAGATAGAGCTAAATTAGCTAAATCGTTTTAATACAATTAAGCTAAACCTATAATAAATTATTCCGATAAGAAAGCCTACAAAAGCACCTATTACTATATCAGTAGGGAAGTGTACACCTATATAAATACGACTATAAGCAAATAGTATGGGCCAGATAAAGAAAAGAAAAGTATAATTGTAATATTTTTTTAAAGTAAGACACATAAAAACAGTAATGGTAGTAGATGTGGCAGCATGTGCCGAATAAAAACTATAACCACCACTATTTTTTAATATGCGAATATACTGATTTATTGAAGGGTCTTTAAGAGGTCGTAAACGGTCAAAAGTATTTTTAATTAAATTAGCAAACTGGTCTGAAAATGTAATCAGAATTGCTGTTAACAGTAAAAATATAAGTCCTTTTTTCCAACCAAAAGCTTTAAAGATCAGGTATAAAAACAGTAAAAACAAAGGTATCCAGCTAAGTGTATTTGTGATGGCCAACCAAAAAGTATCCCAATTCTCATTTCCTAACGAATTGAGATAAATAAACAGTTCTTTATCGTTTTGAATAATTTTTTCGAGGAAGGCCAAATTATAAATTTCGTTTTACAGGCCCTGTGATATCATCTATATTGTCTTGAACCTTATTTTTAATTTTGGTTACTTCTTTTTGAATATCACGCGTAAATTTTGTATCAATATTTTTATCTATACCACTTTCAACGATTTCTTTTTTAACCTCATTGGTGGCATTTTTTAGCTGTTGCATTCCTTTACCCAGACCTCGGGCAATTTCAGGAATCTTATCAGCACCAAAGAGCATCACCACAATCACAAGGATGATTAGTATTTCGGCTCCGCTTATAAATAGATACATTGAAATTAGTTTAGATTACAAAGATAGTATAATTAGCTAATTTGAAAATGAATTAATTTGAAAATGCTTTTAAAACTTATTTTTTATTAAGCATCCTCTTAATCTCATTCAATTTCATCAAGGCCTCAATAGGGGTAAGAGTGTCAATATTAGTAGTAAGAATTTCTTCTTTAATTTCTTCTAACAAAGGATCGTCTAATTTAAAGAAACTCAATTGCATGTTTTCTTCGCTGGCATGTTTGAGTTTTTCCTGCATATCTTCAGAGGCATGACTCTTTTCTAACCGCTTAAGCATTTTATTGGCACGATGAATTACAGGGGTTGGCATTCCGGCTAGTTTTGCAACATAAATTCCAAAACTGTGTTTACTACCTCCGGGAACCAACTTGCGTAAGAAAATTACTTTGTCTTTTAATTCTTTTACCGAAACATTAAAGTTTTTAATACGTTCAAAAGTTTCGGTCATATCATTGAGCTCATGATAGTGCGTAGCGAATAAAGTTTTAGCTTTTGTAGGATGTTCATGAATGTATTCAGCTATAGCCCAAGCTATTGAAATCCCATCATAAGTACTTGTTCCCCTACCAATTTCATCTAATAATATCAAACTTCGTTCAGATAGATTATTCAAAATATTTGATGTTTCATTCATTTCTACCATAAAAGTAGATTCGCCCATTGAGATATTATCACTTGCACCAACACGTGTAAATATTTTATCAACAATACCAATTCTGGCATTTTGAGCCGGAATATAACTACCCATTTGAGCCAACAGAACAATCAATGCAGTTTGTCTTAAAATAGCAGATTTACCACTCATATTTGGCCCGGTGATCATAATGATTTGTTGCTGATTTCTATTCAAAACCAAATCGTTGGCAATGTATTCTTCACCGGTAGGCAATTGTTTTTCAATTACAGGATGTCTGCCATTTTTAATTTCCAGATCGGTACTATCATCTAATAAGGGTCTTATATAATTATTATCAATAGCATTTTTAGAAAATGAGCTCAAGCAATCAATTTGCGCTATGATTTGTGCATTTTTTTGAACAGGAGAAATATAGTTTAACATAAACTGTAAAAGTTCATTAAAAAGCGTTTGTTCTAGTTGTCCAATTTTTTCCTGAGCGCCTAATATTTTGGTTTCATATTCTTTTAACTCTTCGGTTATATATCTTTCAGCTGACACCAAAGTTTGTTTGCGAATCCATTCTTCAGGCACTTTGTCTTTATGTGTATTTCTAACCTCAATATAATAGCCAAACACATTATTGAAAGCAATTTTTAATGAACTGATACCGGTTCTCTCGGTTTCACGTTCCAGCATTTTGTTTAAATAATCTTTCCCTGAAGTTGAAATTGCTCGTAATTCATCCAGTTCATCTGAAATTCCATCAGCAATTACATTACCTTTGTTAAGATTTACAGGCGCATTTTCATTGATTGTTTTTAATATTTTTTCTCTTAATATTAAACAGTTATCTATTTGTTTACCAAGTTGTTGTAATGATTTATTTTTACTGTTTTCAGCGAGCTCTTTAATGGGAACAATAGCATTTAATGAATTTTTTAACAAGACTACTTCTCGTGGATTGATCTTGCCGGTTGCAATTTTTGAAATGAGCCGTTCAATATCACTTATTTGATTGATCTGGTTTGTGATCTCATCAAATATTTTATCATTTTCTATAAAATATTTTACAACTTCATGACGGTTTTGAATTTCTTTTATATTCTTTAAAGGTAGCGCTAACCAGCGTTTGAGCAATCTTCCACCCATTGGTGAAATAGTTTTATCAATAATATCTAACAGGGTTACAGCATTGGTTGCAGAAGAATAATACAGCTCTAAATTACGAATAGTAAACCTGTCCATCCACACGTAATTATCTTCAATTATTCGTTGAATATGGGTAATATGTTCTAATTTATGGTGTTGTGTTTCTGATAAATAAAATAAGATAGCTCCTGCTGAAATAATTCCTTCTTTAAGATCATCTATACCAAACCCTTTTAAAGATTTAACATTAAAATGGTTATTTAGGCCTTCATTGGCATAATCAGTTTGGAAGATCCAATCCTCTAAATAGAATGTATAATATTGCTCGCCAAAAAGCTCACTAAACTTATTCTTATTTTGTTTTTGAACTAAGATCTCACTCGGATTAAAATTTTGGAGTAATTTATCAACATGCTCAGCATCACCTTGTGCTGTTAAAAATTCTCCGGTAGAGATGTCTAAAAATGAAATACCAATGAGTTTTTTACCAAAATGTACAGCTGCCAAAAAATTGTTTGTTTTGGCTTGTAAAACTTCATCATTTAGCGCAACACCCGGTGTAACTAATTCGGTTACACCCCGTTTAACGATAGTTTTTGTCATTTTAGGATCTTCTAATTGATCACAAATAGCAACACGCAATCCAGCTTTAACAAGCTTAGGCAAATAAGTATTAAGTGAATGATGAGGAAAACCCGCCAAAGCAGTTTCACTTTCACTACCCGCACCTCTTTTGGTTAATACAATCCCTAAAATTTTTGCGGCTTTTTTAGCATCCAATCCAAAAGTTTCATAAAAATCACCAACTCTAAACAATAACATAGCATCAGGATATTTCACCTTGATATTATTATATTGCTGCATTAGCGGTGTAACTTTTTTTATTTTTGACTTAGCCAATTTTAGGTGTTTTTTATATTAAATTTGTAGTTAATCGGTCAATAAACCCTTTAGTGACAAAGATATAATATTAAAGGTAAAATGAAAATGCAATTAAACGAAATACTTAACGAATTAAAATTAATTTCTAATCCTGAAATAAAGGAATTTAAAGCTAAGAAATTTGGAATAAAAAGTAAAAATTCATGGGGGGTTTATCAAAAAGACCTTTCAGTATTAGCAAAGAAAATAGGTAAAAATACAGAATTGGGAATTCAATTATATGATACCGGAATATATGATGCACAATTGTTATGTGCTAAAATTTGTAAGCCAAAAGAGATCACAGAAGAGCTATTGGAGAAATGGAGTAAACATTTTGATACCTGGGAAATTTGCGACTCTTTTTGTATGCAACTGTTTAAATTCCATCCTTTAGCGGTAGAAAAAGCAATAGCATGGAGTAAGCATAAAAACGAATTTAAAAAAAGAGCGGGCTTTGTTTTAATGGCAACCTATGGTTTTGCAGATAAAAAGGCATCCAATGAAGTTTTTGAACAATTTTTCCCAATAATAGTTTCTAATGCTAATGATGATAGAATCTATGTTAAGAAAGCTGTGAATTGGGCATTGCGACAAATTGGTAAAAGAAATATAGACCTACATCAAAAAGCAATTGAAACAGCTAATGAAATTTTAAAACAAAATTCAAGATCTGCACAATGGATCGCTAAAGATGCTCTTAGAGAATTACAAGGTAAAAAGGTTAATATATTGGATTATCCGAGAGAGATTTACAGGAAATAAATTGAACACAGGTTAACAAGTGTTAAATATATTTTTATCAAAATCTACGATATCTGCGAGATATACCAACCATATTCTTTTTTCTTCTTTAATTTGTAATCTATTTGAAAATATGGACAATGCGAAAATTAAAAAATAGTGAACTGGAAAGATTGAATGTTGAGGAATTTAAGAAGGTTGCTAAAATTCCACTGATCGTGATTTTAGATAATATCAGGAGTTTAAATAATATCGGTTCGGTGTTTAGAACTTCCGATGCTTTTTTAATAGAAAAAATATATCTATGCGGAATTACCGCAAGACCACCACATAAAGAAATTCATAAAACAGCTTTGGGCGCTACAGATTCCGTTGATTGGGAATATGAGGAAGATACACTCTTACTGATTAAAAGATTACAAGAAAAAAAGATTAAAGTCATTGCTATTGAGCAGGCTGTAAACAGTATAAAATTGCAAAATTTTAAAGTGAATAATAATCAAAAATATGCTGTAATATTTGGCAATGAAGTAAAAGGTGTGCAGCAAGAAGTAGTTTCTGCTTCAGATCAATGTGTTGAGATTCCGCAATTTGGCACCAAACATTCATTAAATATATCGGTAAGTTGTGGTGTTGTTCTGTGGGATATTTTTAAAAAGATCAAATATTAATTTATGGATGATTTTATATTTTACATTCAAATAGGTTTAAATCATGTACTTGATCTAAAGGCCTATGATCATATTTTATTTTTAATTGTTTTGGCTGTTATTTTTGTTTTTAAAGATTGGAAAAAAATACTCTGGATGGTTACCTTTTTTACAATCGGACATACTTTAACATTGGCTTTATCTGCTTATGGCGTACTAAAAGTTAAGAGTGATATTGTTGAATTTTTAATTCCTTTAACCATTTTTTTAACTGCGATTGTCAATGTATATTTTTCAAAGAGATCAAATATTAATAAAGAAAGCAGATTTAATTATTTTATTGCTTTTTTCTTTGGATTAATACACGGATTAGGATTTTCAAACTATTTTAAAATACTTATAGATAAAGACGAATCAAAATTATTACCATTAATTGAATTTGCTTTTGGCATTGAATTAGCACAAATTATTATTGTTTTTATTGTACTTCTTTTGGGTTTTGTTTTTCAAACAATTTTTAAAGTAAACAAACGCGATTGGATACTTATAATTTCTTCGGCTGTAGCCGGAATTACAATTCCGATGATGGCAGAAAGATTTATTTGGTAAAAGTTTAACAACAATTTTTGAAATATTTCACTTAATTTCGTGACCAATAAGAGAAAAACCCAGGTATGGATAAGAAAAAACAATTGCGATATGATTTAGCCTATATGAGAATGGCTAAAGAATGGGCAAAATTGTCGTATTGTAAACGCAAACAGGTTGGCGCAATTATTGTAAAAGATAAAATGATAATATCTGATGGATATAACGGTACTCCAAGCGGATTTGATAATACTTGTGAAGATGAAGGTGGAACAACAAAATGGCATGTTTTACATGCTGAAGCAAACGCAATTTTAAAAGTTGCCGGTTCAACTCAATCATGTGAAGGATCTACTTTGTATTTAACTATGTCACCGTGTAAAGAATGTAGTAAATTAATACATCAATCAGGAATTAAAAAAGTAGTTTATTCAAAAGCATACAGTGATATTTCAGGATTAGAATTTTTAGAAAAAGCAGATATTGAATTGGTTCAATTAGATGATAATGAATAAAAAAACAAAAATATATCTTCCATTATTTTTGTCATTGGCAGTAGTATTGGGAATTATTATTGGCAGTACTTTAAATTATAAAAAAAGTACTGTTAAGCTTTTTGGAGGCAATGCCAAAGAAAAGAAGATTAAACGATTAATTAATTATATTCAATATGATTATGTTGATGAAGTTGATACGGATAGTTTACTCGATGGTGCTATTAGAGATATTTTAGGAAAATTAGATCCTCATTCTGTTTATATCCCACCAAAAGAACACGATAGGATCACCGAAACCATGAATGGTAAATTTGTTGGTATAGGAATACAGTTTAGAATGTATAAAGATTCACTTACCGTTATAAAAGTATTAGAAAATGGACCAAGCAAAAAAGCAGGAATTCAAGATGGTGATCGTATTTTAATTGCTAATAATGATACTTTATACGGTAAAAATTTAAACAGTGATTATATTGTCAGTAAATTAAAAGGAGAACCCAACACACCTGTTGATATTACTGTTTACCGTAAATCAGAAGATAAAGAAATTCCGTTTACAATTAATCGAGGAGAAGTGCTTATTGAAAGTTTAGATGCTTTTTATATGATCAATGACAGTCTGGGTTATATAAAGATCAACAAATTTGCTGCCACAACCTATGATGAGTTTAAAACGGCATTAGACGCTTTACTAGATGAAGGTATGCAAAAATTAGTATTAGATCTACGTCAAAACCCGGGTGGATTTTTACAAGTTGCAACTCAAATAATTGATGAGTTTTTAGAAGATGATAAACTGATTGTTTTTACAAAAGATAAGCGGAATCAAATTGATAAATCATTTGCAACTGCAAAAGGAGATTTTGAAAATAACGGCATTTACGTTTTGATTGATGGAGGTTCAGCTTCTGCCAGTGAGATTCTTGCCGGAGCATTACAGGATAACGATAAAGGAATTATCATAGGCAGACGCTCTTTTGGAAAGGGACTGGTGCAACAGGAAATGGATCTGGGCGATGGCTCAGCTGTTCGCTTAACAGTTTCTCGATATTATACACCAACAGGCAGATCAATTCAAAAACCATATGACCATAACGGGAATAAAGATTATTTTAATGATAGTGAAAAACGATATTTTGATGGTGAGTTAGTGAATGCAGATAGTATCAAAGTAAATGATTCTTTAAAATATATTACACCAAAAGGTAAAGTAGTTTATGGGGGTGGAGGTATAATTCCGGATGTATTTGTGTCTTTAGACACAACGCTATTTTTGAATAGATTTCACTATAGAAAAATTAATGATTTTATTTTTGATTATTTTGATTCACACAGGATAGATTTTAAAGATATTTCCTTTGATGAATTTGATCAGAATTTTGATAGTGATAATAAAATATACAATGCTTATTTAAAAAATATCTCAAATGATTTTCATCAAGTAAAAGCCAAAGATCAAGAGGAAAATCTTAAAATATATTTAAAGGCATTGTTTGCACAACAACTATTTGATAACAGTGATTATTTTAAAGTAATTAATCAGGATGATAAAATGCTTGAAAAAGTTATGGAAATAGAGAAAAA
>JAOZVI010000021.1:18641-26197 GCA_029938265.1 Flavobacteriaceae bacterium
AAATATTTTTGTTAAATGAATTAAATTATGACCAAAATCTTTTCTAATTCTTTAAATAAGATGTTACAAAAATCACTTATTTAGAATTGTTTTAAATAAGTCTTATTTGTTACATTTAAAAAGAAAGTATTAATGTAGGTTTGACGCTTGAATCAATAAATTAAAAATTAATTGTTAATCTAAAATTATTTTAAAATGAAAAAGGTATTTAAAAAAGTATTTATTATTGCTTTGTCAATTATTGCATTTACATCTTGTGAAGACGATAGTATTGAATCAGGTCACGGAACATTAACTGTAAAATTAACAGATGACCCATTTCCTTTTAACTATGTAACTGAGGCAAAAATTGGTATTGCAAAAATAGAATTAAAGAATGCAGCAGGCGAATATGTGGTTGTATTTGAAGGGAATTCAAATCATAATATGGTAGGTTTAACAAATGGTGTTACAAAAAAAGTTACAAATACAGAAGTTAAAGAGGGAACTTATAGCAATGCACGTATTACTTTAAATGCTGCTTCTGCAAAATTGACAAATGGCACAAGTTTTGAAATGAATGCTGAAGCACAAGAATCTTATACAATAAATATTAATCCCGTTTTAGAAATTAAAGAAGATAATAATTCAGAGATATTATTTGATTTAGATATCAGTGATTCTTTTAAATTTACAGGTACATGGTTCGGGAGCTGGGTGCCAAACGTTGCAAGTATCCTGGGATGTCATTTTAATGCTCATTTCAGAGCTTGTGATTTAAATAAAACTGGAAAAATTGAAGGACAAGTAACGGTTTCTGGAAGTGCTATTGAAAATGCTTATGTTTATATACTAGTGAATGGAGAAGAAATATCTACCCAAACAGAAGCTAATGGTTCATTTACATTTATTGGTATAGCAGATGGAAGTTATACGGTTTCTGTTAAAACAGAAAAGAATGGGACTAAATCAGTATCAAATGTAAAAGTTAACGGCACAGAAACAGCAACATGTTCATTAGATTTATAAAATAAGTTCAAAATATAACAATTTACGAATCCACCTTTTGGTGGATTTTTTATGTAAATATTTTATTTTATACTTTGTGCATTTGAATAATAACAAGAATAGTGTATGATTATATTATAAAGCGATGAGTTTATATCATATTGTTTTTCTTTTCATTCTTAAAAAGAATGTATTTTTACAGAAATAATAGAATAAGTAAAAAATGTTTCAAATAGGTAAAACCATTGTTTCAGAAGAAATAATTGAAAAAGATTTTGTTTGCAATTTAAATGTTTGTAAAGGAGCTTGTTGTATTGATGGAGAAGCTGGCGCACCTCTTGAAGAGGAAGAGTTAGATATTTTAAAAGAAATATTCCCAAAAGTAAAACCATATTTACGAGAAGAGGGAATAAAAGCTATTGAAGATCAAGGACTTTACACAACAAATGAATCAGGTGAGCATGAAACGCCTTTGATTGATGGAGCAGATTGTGCTTATGTGATCTTTGATGAAAATCAGATAGCTCTTTGTGCTATTGAGGAAGCTTATAATCAGGGAGAAATTGAATTTAAAAAGCCAATTTCATGTCATTTGTATCCTGTGAGAATTCAGGAGTACAGTGAATTTTCAGCAGTGAATTTTCACAATTGGTATATTTGTGACGATGCTTGTGCTTTAGGAAAAGAAATGCAGATGCCTGTTTACCAGTTTCTAAAACAAGCCTTGATTAGAAAATTTAGTAAGGATTGGTATAACGAATTAGAACTTATTGCAAAAAGTCATAATAAGTAAAATATTAGAAAATTATAGATTTGTTTTGTGGGAGGAAAAATTAAAAATATAATTCAAGCACTGATTATACTTTTATCAGTCACTGTTTTTGGGCAAATTCCCGATAGCACCTATATTATTACTCAATATCAAAAAATCCTTTCCTCAAAAAGAGAGGGTAATTTTGAAAAAGCGTATAAAGTCAATATTAATTTATTAAACAATTTAATTGACGACAACTATGCTACTGAAGATATTGCTCAATGTTATATTTATAAAAGTAGTATTGAAGTCAATTTAGGAAAATATTCAGAATCAATCAACTCTGCCCATAAAGCCTTAAATTTATTTACCTCGATCAATGATAGTATAAAAATGGCATCTTCCTTAAATTTATTAGGTGTTGGTTTTTACTATCTATCTAACTACGACAGCACTAAAATATATTATGAAAAATCATATGATCTTAAAAAGAAGTTAGGAGATGACAATTTTCAATTGGCAGTTTCTTCTTATAATCTGGCATTGGCCTATGAAGATCTGGAAAAAACGAATAAAGCTCTAGAACTTTACAAACAAGCCGAGATTTATCTTTTAAAAGACAAAGAAAATCCCACTTTTTTATCAGATGTATATGTGGGTATCGCTCATATTTATTTTTATAAGAAAGATATTGATGAAGCGGAAAAATATGCCGAAAAAGCTTTGGATGTAGGTTTAAAATCTTATGGCGAATTCAACCCAAATATAACTTTTGTTTATACTTCTTATGCCAATATATTGGAGTCGAAAAAAAAGTATAAAGAATCAATTGACCTACTCAAAAAAAGTTTAAAAATAAGGGAGAGGACATATGGGGAATATCACAAATGGACTTGCGAAAGTTATTATGATCTTGCAAATGCCTATATTTTAGACAAACAATTTGACCAGGCTGAAAAGCATTTACAAAAAGCAATTGAAATAGGAGAAAGATCAAATAGTTTTCAGTATCTGTCAAATGCAAAAACTGCTTTGGCTAAAATGTATTGCGATCAAAATATAAATAATGATAAAGTTGAAAGTTTACTAACAAATGCATTACAATACAAACTATCCGTCTTTGGAATTAAAAATGAAATTGTAGCCGAAAATTATCTTTATTTAGCTCAATACGCTTTTATTAAAAATGATAAAGAATCTTTTTTTAAATATATTGATCTCACATTAAAGGCTGGTAATTATGATAAAAAGAACCTCTTTAGTTTGGTTGCTCCTTTTGAGACTTTAGACGCTTTGGTTCTGCAAGGAGATTGGTATCAAAAAAAGTATGAGCAAACAAATAATATTGACTTTTTAAAAGAAAAATTTAGCTTAATCGATCAGGAATTGAGTTTGATCAGATTTTCTCAAAAGAATTTTTCTTCTGAAAGATCAAAAATTTCATTTGCCAATGATTATAGAACAGTTTTTGAAAAAGGTTTGAATACCTGTTGGGAATTGTATCAAAACTCAAATGATAAAGAATATTTAGAAAAAGCTTTTGAGCTTTCCGAAACCAATCGAAATACTGCGCTACTTGAAGGAATACAGGATTCCCAATCAAAATTATTTGGGAATATTCCCAAAGATCTATTACAATTTGAAATACAGATAAAAAAAGAACTTGCCAAAATTAAAAGAGATTTGTATTATGAAAATAATAGTCAAAATCCAGACAAGCAAATACTTAGTGAATTATTGGATAAACGAATAATAATAAGCGCTAAATTAGATAGTTTACAATCAGAATTTGCAATAAAATTCCCAAAATATAAATCATTAAAGTATCAAAACAGGATTATCAAGATCGCTCATATTCAAAAAGAGATAGATAAAAACACACAATTGATCAATTATTTTTTAGGAGATAACAACCTTTATACGCTTACAATTACCCAAGAGGAAGTAATATTTCAAAAAAACGCAAATACAAATGTAATAGTTAGTGAAATTGGTAAATTGAAATTGGGTTTGGTTACACAAAAAAATATTGATGAATCGAGTAACAATCTTTATGACTTTTTATTAAAAGATCAAATTGATCAATCAAAAGATAATCTGGTGATCATACCTGATAATATTTTAAGTTATATTCCATTTGAAATATTACAAAACAATAATGATCAATATTTAATTGAAGATTTTACGTTGAGCTATGATGGCTCAGTTAGATTATTATTAGAGTTAAATAATGATTTCTTTAATTATGACTTACCAAATTATTGGGTTGGATTTTCACCTCAGTATGAGGGTAACAAGCAGTTATCATCAAATACAGATGAAATTGAGATTATTTCAAAAATGCTTAATGGGAAATCATTTATCGGAAAGGCCTCAAGCAAAGAAAATTTATTTTTAAATAATACTGATCACTCAATTTTGCATTTAGCAATGCATGCTGAAATTGACAATAATAACCCAATGTATAACAAACTCATTTTTAGTGATGGTGATTTAACTTCTTCAGAAATATATGTATCAAACAATAAGGCAAATTTAGCCGTATTAAGTGCTTGTAATACAGGTTTTGGTAAGTTGGAAAAAGGTGAAGGTGTGATGAGTATGGCCAGAGCTTTTCATTTTTCGGGAATCCCATCTATAATCATGAGTTTATGGAAGGTTCCGGATAAAGAAACTAAAAAGATAATGGTTTCTTTTTATAAAAATCTTAAAAAAGGGTTGCCTAAAAACAAGGCACTACAAAATGCTAAACTTGAATATTTAAAGAGTACAAATGACAAAATTTTACAACATCCTTATTATTGGTCGGGTTTTGTATTAACAGGAAATAACCAGGCTTTACCTAATAATAATGCAATTTTTTATTATGTGTTTGGAAGCTTTTTGCTGCTGATTTTACTGTTTGTAATCTATAAAAGATTTTACAACTAAAAATCTAATTTATCTAAGATCTCTTGTGCCTCTTCTTTTTTATAAGATTTTTCCGGATTATTGGCTACAACTGAAAACTGACTAATTGCTTTATTTATGTCACCTGAATTTAAATAAGCTAATCCCAGATACCAATTAGCTTTTTCTTTAAAATTTAAATCTGAATTATCATTTGTTTCGTTAGTTGCAATAGGTAATAGCAGATTAATTGCCTCCAAATTATCGTTTAATCCCAGATGGCACATAGCGGAATAAAACCTGATATATTCATCTTCTTTATTACTAACAGAATTAAATAAATTAATGGCTTTATAAAATTTTCTGTTTTCATAAGCTAAAAAGGCGCTGGATTCAATATTATTTCCATTTTCCCCTCTAACAATGGGGTGGACAACATTTCTATAGGGTTCAAAATATTCGGCATACAATTTTTCTGAAGAACTGTTAAATGAATCAGATAGTAAGAAATAGCTCAAACCTAAAACTAAAACAATTGATGCAGCTGCCAACCATTTTCTTAAAGGGAAAACCTTCTCTTTTTCGAGATTATTTTCAAATTTTTGTAATGTTGTTTTTAAAGAACTTCTTTGATTGTGTGATAAAGCTTTTTTCAGATCTTTTTGAAAGAGAAATTCCTCTTTAAAAGCAGGATCATTTTTTAGCAAATTATTAAAAACGATCTGTTCTTCATCGCTTAATGAATTGCTAAAATATTTTTCTATTAATTCAAAGTTTTTTTTCATAACTAATCATTAATTATTTTTTTAAGCTGTTTTATACAGCGTGATTTTTGACTTTTTAATACTTCTTTACTGCTATAGTTTAAGATCTTAGTAATTTCATCTAAGTTAAAACCTTGATAATAAAATAGCTTTAGCACTTCTACACATCTTTTACCTAATCTTTTTAGGTTTTCTATGATGAGGTTTTGTCTTTTAGTTGGTTTATCTTCATAAAAGTTAACATCTAATATTTCATTTGTTGATTCAATGGTAATATTTTGGTTGAGATCAACAGTTTTATTTTTGCGTAACAACTGAAATATTTTATTTTTCCCTATGGCAAATAAGTAAGTTGAAACTGAACTGTTCAATGAATTAATTTTACCATTTACCGCATTTTCATGTAGGGCAATAATTGCATCCTGATATATGTCAACAGCATCATTTTTTGAAATGTTATATCGTTTTGAAAAATTGATAAAAACATTTCTATTATCTTCGTATATTCTTTGTAATGTGGCGTTATCTCCCTTTTTTAGGAGTTCCAAAGTATTATGTGAAGTTACACCAGTCATATGTAACAAAGTAAACAAATATTTAAGTAATTATAAAACATTTGTTGAAGATTTATAGTGATTAAAATATTTAATGGATCAATTATAGATTACCAATCGCTTTATCCATCCAAGATAATCGATCTTTGATCCAGTTTTTCATATAATCAATTTCACTAAAATGTGTAGTCCCAACAAACTCATTAGGCCAAATATAGACACCTAGAACAGGCCAGGTTATAAAATTTTCATTGATAGCACCAGCCTTTTCCAGCGTATTGTTATAGTCGTCAATTTTTGTAATTATTGATCCTTCCGAAAAAGCACCTCCCCTAAGAGCACTCCACCTTTCTTTTAATTGTGCTACAAAAACGGGGTCTTGTAATAGTTTTTCCCACCAAAAAGGTATTTGCCAGTAATCTCCGGGGCATCTTTCATTAAATTTGTAAGCCCATGAATTTGTATTGCTTCCGCCGCAATAATTAGCATTACCAAAAGCCAGATTAAAGTCCCAAATAGGACCCATTTTTAATTTACCATTTTTATCTTTATGCATAAAAGTACTCAACCGGAATCCGTCAACGTTTTGTGACAGCTCATTTAATAAAAAGAAGTCGATAAAACTGGGCACATCAATATATTTAGCATATCCAAGATCGGCATCAGCAAAATTATCAGAAGCAAGTGCATCTTCAAAACCGGTTACATAAGTTGATATATAGGCTTTTTGTTCTGTTGTAATATCTTCTGCTTTGGGATATTCATATAAAAAATGAATTTTTTGACCCGAAGATGAGTGTCGAGGATCATGTTTTGAAGTAAAAGAATTAAGCTCATTATAACCATCGCCAAGATTACTTCCGGCGGTTTTATCAATTTTTAAAATATATCCGCCCGTTACATCTTCACCTGAATTTTCATCGCTTTTTAATTTGTTGATATCAATCCGGTTTTTATCACGTTTCAGTTTTTCCATAAAAACATACACACCTTTATAAGTGTTATTTATGGTAAGTTCTACAAATTTGCTTCTACTGGCATACATATCAATATCACGCGAAAGGTCATAAATCAATATATTTCTCATAAGCGATTTATCACTATACGGAGCATATAAGATCCAATCTTCTTCTTCAGGATAACCGAGGATTGATACATCCATATCTTCATTATTCTCATCTCTGGTTTCAAACCCGTAAGATTTTTTTGGGAACATTTGTGATGAAGCACCCCTAATTTCTATTCCTATATTTCCTTGAAAAGTAACATTCTCAATTTCAAAAACATCTAATCTGGCATTTATTTTAGGTTCGTCAACAATAGTACCTCCTGAAGTGTTGATCTTAAATTGTGGTAATTTATCTTCAGGTTTTATTATTGGAACATCCGGTTTTTCATCAATAGGATCATCAGTAGAGCTACAACTTGTATTGATAATAAAAACAAATAAAAAAGAGAAAATAGTTATTACATAACGAGTATTAAAAAAATGGGTTTTCATAAAATTTATTATTAAAAATAGAAAAAACAAAAGTAGAAGTTTATTTTTAATAATAAATATAAATAATTACGAATTGTTTTGCCAGCCTTACCTTTGCCTGCAGGTAG
>JAOZVI010000104.1 GCA_029938265.1 Flavobacteriaceae bacterium
TTTTTAGGTAAAAATGACCAAATAAATAATAGTAGTAATAATAAACTTGAGATCCCTAAAATAATTCGGTGCTTTTTTAAGACCGAAATTTTCTCCTCATCTTCAGTTATAACTGTTGATAGATCATGAATGGTAACACTTGATTTATCAATTTCTTCGTAAAGATTATTTAAATCTTCTTGTTTAATAGTAGGCATGAATTATTGGTAAATTTATTAAATTATTATTCTTCAGCAGATGCAATAATTTCTGCAATATCTAAAACCTGTATCTCTTTTTCTTTTTCTTTATTTTTTATACCATCGGTCATCATTGTATTACAAAACGGACAACCAGTAGCGATAATAGCAGGTTCAACTTCTAAAGCATCTTCAGTACGCTCAACAAATATTTCTTTATCTCCTTTTTCAGAATCTTTAAACATTTGTGCTCCTCCTGCACCACAACATAAACCGTCACTTTTGCAACGTTTCATCTCAACCAACTCCACATCCATTTTTTTAATCAGATCTCTAGGTGCCTCATAAATTCCATTGGCTCTTCCCAAATAGCATGGATCGTGAAAAGTTATTCTTTTTCCCTTAAATTGCCCACTTTCAATAGTGAGTCGGCCATCATCTAATAATGATTTTAAATACTCTGTATGGTGCATCACTTGATAATTACCACCCAATTCAGGATATTCATTTTTTAGTGTATTATAACAATGCGGACAAGCAGTTACAATTTTTTTTATTTCGTATGCATTTAAAATTTCAATATTGGTCATTGCCTGCATTTGAAATAAGAATTCATTTCCTGCTCTTTTAGCCGGATCACCACTACAACTCTCTTCAGTACCTAACACAGCGAATTCAACATTTGCATTATTTAAAATCTTTACAAATGCCTTGGTTATTTTTTTGGCCCTATCATCATAACTCCCTGCACAACCTACCCAAAATAAAACTTCGGGAGATTTTCCTTCTGCCATCATTTCTGCCATAGTTGGTACTTTCATGTTCTTTTATTTAATAATGAAACAATTAAATGATTCAAAACTTATTCCTGAATCTTTCAATCTTTAAATTCTTCAATTAATTACTCATCTTTCCAGTTCAGTCTATCCATCTGATTATACTGCCATGGAGCACCATTATTTTCAATATTGGTAAACATCATATTTAATTCCTGAGGTGCAGATGACTGCTCCATAACAAGATATCTACGTAAATCAACAATAATTGATAAAGGATCTATTTCAACCGGACACTCTTCAACACAAGCATTACAACTTGTACAAGCCCATATCTCTTCATTACTTATCGTTGTAAATAACGATTTTTCATCTTCTTTAAATGTACCATTTAAATCAATATTCTTCCCTACTTCTTCAATACGGTCTCTGGTTTTCATCATTATGGCACGCGGAGATAATTCTTTACCGGTTTGATTTGCAGGACATACAGAAGTGCATCTACCGCACTCTGTACAAGTATAAGCATTCATCAATTGAACCCAATTCAGATCAACAACATCACTCGCTCCAAATTTTTCAGGCACTTCATCAGTTTCAGTTTCTTCAGGCACTGCATAGGGGTCAGCATTTGGGTCTAACATCATTTTCACCTCATTGGTTACCGATTCCAAATTATTTAATTTTCCTATAGGATTTAAATTAGCATAATAAGTATTTGGAAAAGCCAATAAAACATGTAGATGTTTAGAATAGTATAAATAATTTAAAAATATAAAAATTCCTATTATGTGTATCCACCAGGCAGCTCTTTCAATAATAATTAAAGTGTCAATATTTTGAGGTAACCATCCGGCTATATGCTTAGATATAGGAAAAGCTCCTGCTTTAATATAATGATCAGCGCCCAAAAGTTGTAAATTTTGATCGGCAGCATTCATGATCAAAAATAAAGACATCAATACCATTTCAAAATATAAAATATTTAGCGCATCATTCTTTGGCCACGAGGTCATTTCTTTATTCCAAAAACGAGGAATACGAATGATCATTCTTCTTATCCAAAAGATAATAACAGATATAAAAACCAAAAATGCTAATATTTCAAATGAACCTATTAAAAAATTATACAATCCGCCTGCAAATGCAAAAACTCTATGTGTTCCAAATAAACCATCAATAATTATTTCAATTACTTCAATATTAATGATGATAAAACCCAGATACACGATGATATGAAGTATGCCAGCAACAGGACGTCTAACCATTTTAGACTGACCTAATGCAACATTGGTCATATTTTTCCATCGTTGTGAAGAATTGTCAGATCTGTCAATATCTTTTCCTAATTTGATATTTCGAATTAGTTTTTTTACATTTTTTGTAAAAAATCCTATCCCAATTACGAGTAGTATTGCGAAAAGTATATTTGAAATGTAATGCATGTAATAGTTTTTTCTATAATTTACTATTTGATATTGAACTACTTATATTTGATCTCAACAACAATAAAAGGTCTATTAATTATTAACCTTATAAAATTACTAAAAATTCAAGATAAAACTAATAAAATAATGAATGTTAGAAACAATAATTTAAAAAAATATTTTAAATACTTATCAACTATTTGGATGTTTTGGATTCTTCTGATTCCTGATAGGTAGCTTCTTTTTTGCCAAATACTGAAAAATGTACAAAACGTTTGGGATGTTCTTTCATTTCACGTAATAATTCTTCAAGCTCTTTTGAGGATCCTTCTAAATTTTTGTATAAGGCTTCATCGTTAACCAATTTTCCTAAAGTACCCTGACCATTTTCAATACTATCCAAAATTTGATTCACCCCATCTAAAGTATATTGTAATTTTTTTACTGTTGCTGCTAAATCAACTTTTTGTAATGAATCTGCCATTTGAGAAAAACTACGCATAGACCTGTTAGCATAATCAAAAATACTATCAATTTTAATGTTATTATCTTTAATGATTTTATCAGCTTTATAAGAAATTTCTTTAAATTTTTCTAGTGTGAGATTCAAATTTTCAAGAGATTTTTCAATGTTTTTTTGATTTTTTACATCCAATACTTTGTTAATATTTTTCATAACTGTATCAGAATTAACTATAAAACTCTCAACTTTAGCTTGTAAAGGAGCAATTTGTTCATTGATCATTCCTAAAATACCAACATCAGCTCTTCCAATTAGAGTATCGCCTTTTCTAGCAATTTCTGCGCCGTCTAATGCCAAATCAATTTTTAAGGATTTTCCACTGATAAAATCAGGACTAAAAATTTGAGCTACACTATTTTTTGAAAATTTTATATCGTTACTCAATTCAATATGAGCAACTAATACACCTTTTTTGGTAGGATGGAAAGTTATATCTGCTATTTTTCCAACTTTTAATCCGTTTATTAGAACCGGACTTGCTGGAATCATACCTTGCACATTGGAATATTCTGCATAAAAAGTACGCGTTTTGTCAGTAAAACTAACATCCTTTAAAAAACTATAACTCCAGATAAAAAGTATAATGATAACTACTGCAATAACTCCTGTCTTAACTTCCCTTGATATTTTCAAAATATATATTTATTTTTAGCGAAATTACAAATATTTTATTTGAGTAAAAACAATTTAATTTGATGATTGTTTTAAAACCTCGTTTACCGATACTTTTTTTCCATTTTTAAATGCAACTACAAATGCTGTAGGATATCCTTTTCCTTTAGCTTCTTTTTTAAATTTTGAAATTTGATCAAAATCGGATGTTGTACCATAATAATATTTATAGGTTCTTTGAACCTTAGCTCTTTCTATTCCTTTTAAACCATTAAAATTATAGGATTTTAATGAAACTTTTTTATTACTTGATGCTATTTGAACTTTAAAATCAACTCCGGGAAATACCATGCTTTGAATTGGTTCTTCTTTAACTTCTGGCACTTCAACAACTATATTATCATCTAGATGTTTTTTATAATTTAAAATTGAGTTGGCTATTGATCTTGCCACTTTTTCTTGTCCGTTTTTTGAAGCTAAGAATTTACCTTCATTTTTATTGGTCATAAAACCTGTCTCTATTAAAACACTTGGCATATAAGTTTGATGCAATACAACAAAACCCGCTTGTTTTACACCACGATCTTTACGTTTTAACACATTGGTAAAATTATCCTGAATATAGCTTGCTACCAATAAACTTTCATCTAAAAATTCTTCTTGCATTAATGTCATACCAATAACTGCTTCCGGAGAATTAGGATCAAATCCTTCGTATTTTTCCTGATAATTATCTTCTAAAAAGATTACTGAATTTTCATGTTTGGCAACCTCAAAATTCTGTTTATTTGCATGTAAACCCAAAACATAGGTTTCAGTTCCTTCAGCTTGAGTATGATGCGCATTACAATGTATAGAAACAAATAAATTTGCATTTGCATCATTAGCAATTTTTCCACGTTCTTTTAAATCAATAAAAACATCTTTTTTACGTGTATAAACAACCTTAATATCTTTTTTTACTGCCAGATATTTACCGATTAACAAAACAACTTTTAACGCTATTTCTTTTTCACTAATGTTTTTTGCAGGTCTTCCCGGGTCTTTTCCACCGTGACCTGCATCTAAAACTACTACAAATTTATCCTGTGCTAAAATTGTGTTTGGATTGATTAAAAATAAAAAAAACACTAAATAGATAAGTTTTAAAGAAACTTTTAATTCAACACTTTTATGATTCACCCTTTTATTTTTTTTTAATTATTATTAAACTAATAAAAAAATATTCCTTACTTTTTTTTAACAAATTTTTATTTTATCCTGCTTAAAAAATATCCGTAAGTTTGTAAATTAATAATTACACATTTTTTTACAAAAATAGTATTTAAAATATTGCATACAAATATAAGGTACATAGTTTATATATTCTTTATTTTTTGTTTTGGAATTATGATGGGTTATTCACAAAAAACCCCAAATGATCCCAACAAAAATTCTTCGAAGAATGATGATAGTATTGCAATTAAAAAGCAAGATACTATCAAATCTGATAGTAATATGGTTACCAAAGAGTATTTAGAAGGTAATATCCGTCATAAAGCGTTAGATTATGTTGAAAATGATTTTATAAACGAAAGGGTTGTTTTATACAACCAAGCCGAATTGTTTTATAAGGACATCGAACTTAAAGCAGGGCAGATTATTATTGATTATAAAACCAGTTTGGCTTTTGCCAAAGGAATTGTTGATAGTTTAGGAAACTATACTCAAAAACCACAGTTTAAACAAGGCAATCAACAAAGTGAACAGGATTCTCTAATTTATAACTTTAGAACTGAAAAAGCCTTAATCTATCAATCAAAGACTGAGCAACAGGGTATTATAATCACTGGTCAATTAACAAAAAAAGAAAACGATTCTACTTATTATGTAAACAGAGCCCGGTTTACTACTTCACAAAAAGATAAACCCGATTATTATATCCAGACAAATAATATTAAAATGGTATCCAATAGTAAAATTGTAGGTGGAATGAGTCATCTTGTTATTGCTGATGTTCCAACACCACTTTTTTTGCCGTTTTTTTATGCGCCCATTACAAAAGGAAGAGCTTCAGGTTTTTTAATACCAACCTGGGGTCAAAATAACCATCAAGGATATTTTTTACAAAATGGAGGTTATTATTTTGCCATCAATGATTATTTAGATCTGGCCGTTCTTGGAGATATTTATACCAATGGAAGTTGGGGACTCAGAACTGAATCAAATTATTCAGTAAGATATAAATTTACCGGAAATTTTAGTTTTCGATATGAAAACCTTATCAATAGTCAGCTCGGTTTTCCTGATTATAGTAAATCTACCAATTTTTTTGTACGATGGTCTCATAGCCAGGCTTCTCAAGCAAATCCGAATTCTCGTTTTTCAGCATCTGTAAATTTTGGTAGCAGCAACTTTTTTAAACAATCTTTAAATGAAATGAGTTCACCTTTTTATCTGGTCAATACTTTTAGCTCCTCTGTAAATTATTATAAAAAGTTTGTTGGTACGCCCTTTAATTTAAACGCTTCTGTAACTCATACTCAAAATACAAATACCGATAGGGTTGATATAAATCTACCTTCATTACAAGTAAATATGGATAGAATTTATCCTTTTGCCCCTAAATCAGGAGCTAAAAAAAATGTTATCCAAAATATTGGTTTAACCTATAATATGAATGCTCAAAACCGGATCTCTACAACTGGTGAAGAGTTGTTTTCATCTAACGGAATGGATAATGCACAATCCGGTGTGCAACATAATGTTTCAATGGGTACCAATATGAAAGCATTCAAATATTTTACAATATCTCCCAACATGACCTATAAAGATATTTGGTATTTTAAAACTATTGAAAAAAATTGGGATCCATCAATTGAGGAAGTTGTAACCGATACCATACAAGGTTTCTCAACTTTTAGAGAATATTCAGCAAATGTATCCGCTTCTACTACATTGTATGGGATGTATAATTTTAAAAAGGGTAAATTAAAAGCCATAAGGCATACCATGCGACCTTCTGCAGCGCTAATTTATCGTCCTGATTTTGGATTTTATTGGGATGAATACCAGGCAAGTTTAGATCCGGAAGACTTAAAAGAATACAACAAATTTCAAAACGGAATGTTTGGAGGCCCTTCTAAAGGCAAACTAAACAGTGTTGGTTTATCATTAAACAATTCATTTGAAGCCAAAGTTATGAATAAAGATAGTGATGATGATGACGATGATGAGAAAGGTCAAAAAATAATGCTGCTTAACAATCTTAATTTTTCTACAAGTTATAATATGGCACTCGACTCCTTAAATTGGAGTCCGGTAAGAATGACTGCAGGAACAGTACTCTTTAATAATAAATTAAACATTAATTTTAATGCAAGTATGGATCCATACGCTATTAATGCAAACGGCTCTAGAATTAATGAATATAATATTAGTAGTGGAGGGAGTTTATTAAGACTTGTAAATGCCGGCATGAGTTCTAACTACTCCATATCTAGTAAAGAAATTGGGAAAAATAAAACCAAACAAAGTGATCAGAAAAATAAAGATCAATCTGATCAATCTTCAACCGATGCTATGTTTGGCAAAAGTATTACCAGTAAAAGTCGCGACCTGAACAGTTCAAAAAAAGATGAAGTAAAAGTTGCTAAACTTTACAATACGGCTATGCCATGGAATTTAAGTTTTCGCTATTCATTAAATTACAACAACTCAAGAGGTGATGGTCAAATTTCTACCAATTCACTTCAAGTAACAGGAGATCTGGAATTTTCTCCAAAATGGCATGTTGGCATCTCTTCAGGGTATGATTTTAAAGATAAAGGAATTACTTATACTCAACTTCGCTTTGAACGTGATCTTGACAGTTGGCATTTTAGTTTCAACTGGGTTCCTTTTGGAGATAGAGCAACTTATTATTTCTTTATTGGAGTGAAATCATCAGCACTTAGCGACTTGAAATATGACAAAAGAAATATGCCTGATAAGAAACTTTTTTAAATTAAATAAATTATAAAATCAATATTATGAAATGAGCATGCAAAAGATTTGACACAAAGGAGAATCTTTATAAACCTGAGTTTGAGCTAAGATTTATCTCAAACTCAGGTTATAAGCGAGTTATATAGAATGCCTTTAAAAATTTAAAACTATAATAAGATGAAAAAAATAATCGAAACTAAAAATGCACCGGCACCGCTTGGCCCTTATAATCAAGCTGTACTTAAAAATGATACACTATACGCATCGGGTCAAATTGCTTTAGATACCAAAACCGGTAATTTAATTACTGATAATATTAAAGATGAAACTCAACAAGTTATGGTAAATTTAAAAGCTGTTTTAACTGCTGCAGATATGACTTTTGATAATGTAGTAAAATCAACAATTTTTATAACTGATATGAATGATTTCGTTGCTATAAATTCAGTTTACGGATCATATTTTGACGAAGCTATAGCTCCGGCTCGAGAAACAGTTCAGGTTGCGGCTTTACCTAAAAATGTTAATGTAGAAATTTCAGTAATTGCTGTTAGGTAGTTTTTAAATTATTATTCAGTATTATAATTTGTGACCTGTAATGTATTTAAAACCTTACAGGTCTTCTGTTTATCAAATATTTATATTGTAAATAAAATTCACCCTAAAAACCTACTGCTTTACTGTCACCACGAGGATCAGCACCTCTTTCTAATCTTCCAACAGGTAAAGCAATTCATCTCTTG
>JAOZVI010000105.1 GCA_029938265.1 Flavobacteriaceae bacterium
ACATATTGGAATTGCAGTTGAAAATTTAGAATCTTCAATTGAATATTATGAAAAAGTTTTAGGATTAAAATGTTATTCTGTTGAAGAAGTTGTTGATCAAAAAGTGAAAACTGCATTTTTTAAAGTTGGTGACACAAAAATTGAATTATTAGAAAGCACTTCTCCTGATGGTCCAATAGGAAAATTTGTAGAAAAAAAAGGGCAGGGAATTCACCATATTGCTTTTGCTGTTGACAATGCTACTGAAGCCTTAAAAGCTGTTGAAGAAAAGGGAGTTAGATTAATTGACAAAGTTTCTAGAAAAGGTGCAGAAGGATTAAATATTGGTTTTATCCACCCAAGATCAACACATGGTGTGCTAACTGAACTATGTTCTAAATAGAATATAAGTTTAAAAATTTCACAGTAATATCAAGAAAAATGCATTTAAGCTAATAAATATTATAATGGCAAATCAAGAAAAAATTACTGAGCTCATTGAAAAAAGAGCTAAAGCAAAAATGGGTGGAGGAGAAAAACGTATTGATTCTCAGCACGCCAAAGGAAAATTAACGGCTCGCGAGCGAATTGACCTACTCTTAGATGAAGATAGTTTTGAAGAGTTTGATATGTTTGTAACGCATAGATCAATAGATTTTGGATTAGATAAACAAATTTATCTTTCAGATGGTGTTATAACCGGACATGGAACAATCGACGGAAGAATTGTTTATGTCTTTTCTCAGGATTTTACTGTTTTTGGAGGTTCTTTATCAGAAACATACGCCTTAAAGATCTGTAAAATAATGGATATGGCTATGAAAGTTGGAGCACCGGTTATCGGACTTAATGATAGTGGAGGAGCTCGTATTCAAGAAGGTGTTAGATCATTAGCCGGATATGCTGAAATTTTTCAAAGAAATATAATGGCATCTGGGGTTATTCCACAAATTTCATCCATATTAGGTCCTTGCGCAGGTGGAGCGGTTTATTCTCCTGCGTTAACCGACTTTACGATCATGACAGAAGGGACCAGTTATATGTTTGTTACTGGTCCGAAGGTAGTACAAACGGTTACAGGAGAAGTTGTAACTACCGAACAATTGGGTGGCGCAAAAATTCATTCAACAAAATCAGGTGTATCTCATTTTCTTGCGAAAAATGATGAAGTGAATTTATTATTGATTAGAAAATTATTGAGTTACCTTCCTTCAAATAATCTTGAAGAACCACCGGTTATTGACTGTAATGACCCAATAGACAGGTTAGATGACATTCTTAATGAAATAATACCTGAAAATGCAAATAAACCATACGATATTGTTGATGTAATATCTACAATAGCAGATAAAGGAGAGTTTACAGAAGTACATAGAAATTATGCACGAAATATTGTTGTGGGATTTGCCAGATTCAATGGCCGTCCTGTTGGAATTGTAGCAAATCAGCCAAAATATTATGCAGGTGTATTAGATATAGAAGCTTCAAGAAAAGCAGCCAGATTTGTTCGTTTTTGTGATGCATTTAATATTCCGATCGTAACTCTGGTTGATGTACCCGGGTTTTTACCTGGAACGGGACAAGAGTATGGAGGAATTATTCTTCATGGAGCAAAATTATTATTTGCCTATGGCGAAGCTACTGTTCCAAAAGTAACCATCACACTTCGTAAATCATATGGTGGAGCGCATGATGTAATGAGTTGTAAGCAACTACGTGGCGATGTAAATTATGCATGGCCAACGGCAGAAATTGCTGTAATGGGTGCTAAAGGAGCCGTAGAAGTTCTTGAAGGTAGAAACATTCGCAAAATAGAAGACTCGGATAAAAAAAGTGAATATATTCAGAAAAAAGAGGATGAATACACAAAGAAATTTGCGAATCCTTATGAAGCTGCAAAATATGGCTTTATCGATGATGTAATTGAGCCTCGTAATACTCGTTTCAGAATTATTAGAGCTTTAGAATTATTGGCTAATAAAAAAGATATCAATCCGCCAAAAAAACATTCAAATATTCCATTATGATACTATACGTTGATTTAAACATGGATCAGATAAGTGAAGGTTATGTTATTTTGATTACCGGATTATTTATTGTCTTTAGTTCATTGGTTACCTTATCCCTTCTATTTAAATATGGCATACCTTTTATGCTGTATATCTACAAGATCATTACCAAAAGAAAAGATAAAAAGATCAAAGATATTGCTCTGGAAGTTGATGAAGATTTTACAGGTGAAGTTGTTGCTGCAATCTCTACAGCAATCCATATGTATCTAAATGAACAGCATGATAAAGAAAATCCAATTTTAACGATCAAACAGGCGAAAAAATCGTATTCACCATGGAGTTCAAAAATATATGGAACTCATAACAGACTATAATTAATTAGAAAGACGATGAAAAATTTTAGATTTAAAATACACGATAATAATTATAAGGTTAGAATATTATCACATGAAGGTAATATGATCAATCTCGAGGTAAATGGTACTTCTTATAACGTTAAAATGAAGGAAGATATCGTAACAACTAAAACACCTACGTTGGTACGTGCGGCATCAAAAAGACCTGCAGAACCATTAAAAGTAAATGCTGACTCTCATAAAACAAAAATTATTTCACCATTGCCAGGAACTATATTTTCTGTCAATATTAAAGTTGGTGATACTATTAAGGAAGGTGATACCCTATTAGTTCTTGAAGCTATGAAAATGGAAAACAGTATTACAGCAGAAAAAAGTGGTGTTGTTACGGCAATTCATGTAACTGTTGGCCAGCAGGTATTACAAAATGATTTATTAATAGAATTAGAATAAAACTTTGTATGGTTTTTTTCAATAGTAGAGAAGAATATTTCTACAAGATAAAAATATAAAAATGAAGAAATTATTTATAATATTCGGAATAATATCCTTTTTGTTTGTTATTAAACCGATGCTCGGACTCAATAAAAGTACGGATATTTTTATTGACGATAATTCAGTTTCTACAGAACAAGTTGATACTTCAAAAGGAGAAGGTGTATATGAAGGAGCTTTTGATGGATTAAAACAATTTTATAATTATACAGGTTTTGCAAATGCTACCGGAGGTAATTTGATTATGATTTTAATAGGAATTATATTTATTTACTTAGGAATAAAATATGATTATGAGCCTTTACTTTTGATTCCTATCGGAGCAGGTGTTATGATTGGAAATATTCCTTTTGTAGCTGGAAATCAAACAGGTATTTATGAAGCAGGATCAGTATTAAATTACTTATATTTTGGTGTTGTTAAAGGAATTTACCCACCGCTGATTTTTTTAGGTATAGGTGCCATGACAGATTTCTCTTCATTGATTGCTAATCCAAAATTAATGCTGTTAGGAGCAGCTGCTCAAATTGGTGTTTTTGCAACATTTCTTGGAGCTCTTTATTTAGGATTCAATCTTCCTGAAGCGGGAGCAATAGGAATTATAGGAGGAGCAGACGGGCCTACTGCAATATTCCTGTCATCAAAACTTGCAAATGGAATCAATATTTTACCTGATGGAACCACCGTTAAAAATCTTATAGGTCCGATAGCCATTGCTGCATATTCTTATATGGCTTTAGTTCCGGTAATTCAACCGCCAATTATGAGGTTGTTGATTTCTAAAGAAGATAGAAAAATAAGAATGAAACCTCCAAGAGCAGTATCGCAAAAAGAAAAAATGATCTTCCCTATCGCTGCATTGTTATTAACAACGTTTATATCACCAAGTGCATTACCATTACTAGGAATGTTATTTTTCGGGAATTTATTAAAAGAATCCGGAAGAACAGAAAGACTTGCAGATACTGCTCGCACAAAATTAATTGATATTGTAACCATTTTATTGGGTGTTACTGTTGGCGCTTCAACGCAGGCAGACATATTTATTACTAAAGATTCTTTGTTAATATTTGGTCTGGGAGCAATTTCATTTGTGATTGCTACTATGGGCGGATTATTATTTGCAAAACTTATGAATCTATTCCTTAAAGGAGATAATAAAATAAATCCATTAATTGGTGCTGCAGGGGTTTCAGCTGTACCTGACAGCGCAAGAGTAGTTCACGCTGAGGCTTTAAAATCTGATCCTCATAATTATTTATTAATGCATGCAATGGCACCTAATGTTTCAGGTGTAATTGGTTCAGCTATTGCAGCAGGTATAATTTTAAGTTTTTTAGGATAAAAAGTTAATGGTTAATTATTATTAAGCTGAATATAAGTCACAATTAATACTGAATAGTATGAATACTAAAAATAGTTTACTTTTTGCAGAATTTGATCCCGTTACCAAACAGGAATGGGTAGATAAGGCTAATATTGACCTAAAAGGTGCCAACTTTAATAAAAAATTGGTTTGGAAAAATTTAAGTAAGATTGATGTTCAGCCTTTTTATAATACTGAAGATCATCAGGAATTTTTAAATAATACAGGAGAAAATTCTAAAAACTTAATTAACTACAGACTGATTAAGGTAAAATCAGGGAAAAAGGGAAATAAACTTGCTTTAAAAGCTGTTGAAGAAGGAATCAATGGTTTACTTTTTGATTTGCCGAAAAAACATATTCCACTTAACAAGCTCCTGAAAAATATTGATCTAAATATAATTGCTGTTTCTTTTAAATTGAGAAAAAATGAAGTAGAGGTTGCAAAAGGATACATTTCTTATGTAAGGAAGCAGGGTGTTTTATCAGAAAATCTAAGAGGTTATTTTGATCTTGAAATCATCCAAAAATATGTAACTAAAGGGAAAAATGATTCTAAGAAGTTTAAAAAAGTTGAAAAACTTATAGAATTGACCAAAGACTATCCAAATTTTAAAGCCATCTCAATTTCAGGAGGGATATATTTAGATTCAGGAGCCAATCAAGTGCAGGAAGTTGCTTATACGCTTAATTCTCTGGTGTGTTTTATTCAGATCTTTTTAAAAAAAGGAATTGATATTCAAACTATTTTTGACAATCTTCAATTCGAACTCGCTACTGGCTCTGAATATTTTATTGAAATTGGTAAATTCAGGGCGTTCAACAGTTTAATATACATGCTAGCAAAAGAATATGGTATAAAAGATTTTTCATATACGCTTACTGCTAAGACTTCTATTTGGAATAAGTCTGTAACTGATGCAAATACAAACATGCTTCGGGCAACAACAGAGACAATGTCTGCAATTCTTGGTAATGTTGATGGAATAATGGTTGACCCTTACGACAGCGAATTTAACAAAGCATCTGATTTCTCCAGTAGAATTGCGGGTAATATTGCTACAATTTTAATGGAAGAATCAAATTTTGGTAAGGTTATAAACCCTGTTGATGGATCATATTATATTGAAGAAGTTAGTGTTAAGCTTGCTCAAAAAGCTTTAGAGTTATTTAAAAGTGTTGAAGAATATGGCGGCTACTATCTCGCATTTGAAAATGGAATTATCCAACAGCAAATAGCAGAGATAAGTTTGATAAAAATAAAATTGATCGGTCATAGAAAGCTGGCAATGGTTGGCGTTAATAAATATCCGAACTTGATAGAAACTATTGATGCCAAAATTCTTTCAAATAAATTTTCTAAACCAAATTATAAAAAAACAGTTTTAACCCCAAAAAGGGCTGCTTTTGAAATAGAAGCATTAAGAAAAGTAACTGAGAATCTTGCTAAAAAAACAGGGCAACGTCCGGTTTTAGAACTTACAAGTTTTGGTAATCTTAATATGAGAAAAGCCAGAGCAGCATTTGCATATGATTTTATGGGTGTTAGTGGTTTTAAGATGCTTTCGGAAAAAAGCCATTGTTGTGCAGAAACTGCTGCCAAATCAAGTGCAAAATCTGAATCAGATGTGGTAGTTATTTGTAGTTCGGATAAGGATTACAAAGAGAGTGCTCTGGATTTTGTAAAAGCTTTTAGAGTGATTAATAAAGATAAGGTTCTTATCTTAGCGGGAAATCCAATTGAATTGGCAGATGAATTGACTGAAGCTGGACTAGATAGTTTTATCCATGTTAGATCAGATATTATAAGCATTATTTCCAGTGTTCAAGATAAAATTCAAAAAACAATAAAAAATAATAGATCATGAGACCAAATTTTTCAGATTTAACAATAAAAACAACAGTTAAGCAAAAAGTCGCTACTTCTGAGAATCAGGAAGTTTGGAATACTCCCGAAGGGATACCTGTAAAAAAACATTTTACTGAAAAAGATATTAAAAATGCCGAGCACTTAAATTTTGCTGCCGGAATACCTCCATTTACAAGAGGGCCTTATAGCACGATGTATGTAATTCGTCCATGGACGATCCGTCAATATGCCGGTTTTTCTACAGCCGAGGAATCGAATGCTTTTTATAGAAGAAATCTTGCTGCCGGTCAAAAAGGACTGTCAGTTGCATTTGATCTTGCTACGCATCGAGGTTATGATTCTGATCATCCAAGAGTAACAGGAGATGTTGGAAAAGCAGGTGTTGCAATTGACTCTGTACTAGATATGGAAGTTCTATTTGATCAGATTCCTTTGGATAAAATGTCGGTTTCTATGACAATGAACGGAGCTGTTTTGCCAATTATGGCCTTTTATATTGCGGCTGCAAAAAAACAAGGCGTTACTTTAGATAAGTTGAGCGGTACCATTCAAAATGATATTTTAAAAGAGTTTATGGTTAGAAATACTTACATATATCCACCGCTTCCATCTATGAAAATTATTGGTGATATTTTTGAATATACCACTCAAAATATGCCTAAGTTTAATTCTATTTCCATCAGTGGATATCACATGCAGGAAGCGGGTGCTACAGCTGATATTGAACTGGCTTACACTTTGGCTGATGGGTTGGAATATATTCGTACAGGATTAAAATCAGGTTTAAAAATTGATGAATTTGCACCCCGACTTTCATTTTTCTGGGCAGTTGGAATGAATCACTTTATGGAAATTGCTAAAATGCGTGCAGCTCGTATGCTTTGGGCTAAGATCATTAAGCAATTCAACCCAAAGAATCCTAAATCAATGGCTTTGCGTACGCATAGTCAAACATCGGGTTGGAGTTTGAGTGAGCAAGATCCTTTTAACAATGTAGCCCGTACTTGCATTGAAGCTATGGCTGCCGCTTTAGGCGGAACACAATCGCTTCATACAAATGCCTTGGATGAGGCAATAGCACTGCCTACAGATTTTTCTGCTCGTATCGCTCGTAACACACAGATCTACATTCAGGAAGAAACACAGATTACAAAATCTGTTGATCCTTGGGCTGGCTCATATTATGTAGAATACCTTACACAGGAAATTGCTAAAAAAGCATGGAAACTTATCGAGGAAATTGAGGAACTTGGTGGAATGGCGAAGGCTATAGAAACAGGGGTTCCAAAAATGCGAATTGAAGAAGCTTCTGCTCGCAAGCAGGCAAGATTAGATTCCGGACAAGATATTTTGGTGGGTGTGAATAAATTCCAAACCAAAGAAGAATCCGATATAGAAATTCTTGAAGTAGATAATACAGCTGTACGGGATTCTCAAATTGCAAGATTGAATAAGCTTAAAGCAGATAGAAACCAAACTGTAGTTGACGATAATTTAAAGGCTCTTGAAAAATGTGCAGAAACAGGTGAAGGTAATTTATTAACCTTAGCTGTTGAGGCTGCCGAAAATTTTGCTACTTTAGGAGAAATTTCAGATGCTTTAGAAAAACATTTCGGTCGTCATAAAGCCGATACTAAATTAATAAGTGGAGTGTATAGTAAAGAAGTAAAAAATGATAGTACTTTTGCAAAAGCGCAAAAATTAGCCGATAGATTTGCCGAATTAGAAGGTCGTCGTCCGCGTGTAATGATCGCTAAAATGGGACAAGACGGGCACGATAGAGGTGCAAAAGTTGTAGCTTCAAGTTTTGCCGATCTTGGTTTTGATGTGGATATGGGGCCTTTATTCCAAACACCTGAAGAGGTTGCAAAACAAGCAATTGAAAATGATGTTCACTTTGTAGGAGCATCAAGTTTAGCAGCTGGTCATAAAACGCTTATTCCTCAATTAATTGAAGAATTAGCAAAGCTTGGAAGATCAGATATTTTAGTATTTGCCGGTGGAGTAATTCCTGCTCAGGATTATAAATATTTATTTGATAAAAAAGTAGCAGCTGTTTTTGGTCCTGGTACTGTAATCTCTGAATCAGCAATTACAATTATGGAAAAATATTTGGAGCATGAATAAAAATACAATTATTT
>JAOZVI010000106.1 GCA_029938265.1 Flavobacteriaceae bacterium
TATAAAGTTACAAAAACTTTTTTAAATCGGTTGGTCCCTCTAATATTGTTTTGACAATTTTAACGGTTTTGTCTTCATTTGTAATTTGATACCATTTTACCAAAGCAATTTTTAAATTAATGATCTCGATTCCAATTATTGAGTCAGGGTGAACACAACTGCCATCATTAAAAAGAGGAATATCTCCGGGATCCGGAAAACGAGGACGGTGTGTATGACCACAGATCACCATTTGATTTTTATTTTTAACAATCCATTTATTGATCTTTTTCTCAACACGTATCAATGAAGTATAATTCTTTGCAGGGCTGGTAGGATCACTAATACCAAACCATTTTTGCATGTATTTCCAAAAATAGCGAACAAAAAAGCGACTGAATTTCCAGTGAATATAATTCATATAATCGGCTTGATGGCCGTGTAAAACAAAGATGTTCTTTTTTGTATATTCAATTTCTAATAACAAACTTTCAGAATATTCGAGATCAAAGTACTGGTCTTTTGCAACAATATTTTTTGGTTTGAAAAAAGTACGCAATATTTTTTCAACTTTTAAAGGATTTCTAAATTCCATGTCATGGTTACCCCAGATCATGTGTAATCTACCTTTTTTATTAAATAATTTTAATAAATTAAAAGTGTTTTCATGTGCTAAAAATATGGGTGCAAAAGAACTGTTTTCCCATAGTTCAATACCATCACCTACTTCAATATAAGTAAAATCCTTTTTGAAATATTCTTTTAATGCCTGATTGTAGATTTTATAGTTATGTCTAAAATCATCGGCATAACTATTGTCACCTTTGTGTAGATCACTAAAAAAGATGATCTTAGAATCTTTGTTTATGGGTACAGTTTTTGCTTTTTTATAAGCTCTGTCTAATATTTTATTTACAATTCCCAAAACACTATTTCTTTACATCAAAATTTATCAAACAAGTAGAATTAAAATATTAAATCCCACTAAAATCAATATCCTTAAACATTAGTGATGGCATCCTCCAGGAAGAATTTTTATAAACATCATTTCCAACTTCAGTTAAGTTCATCCAAAGCTGCTTCATATTGCCTGTAATATTCATTTCAGAAACAGGTTTTACGATCTTTCCTTTTTCAATAAGAAAACCGTCAATACCATATGAATAATCACCTGTTGTACCGTTTGTATTGCCTCCATTGAAACCGGTAATAAGAATTCCTCTGTCTAAAGTTGCAATCATTTCTTCCATATTTCTCTTTCCGGGGGTCATTACAAGATTTGTTGTACTGCCTGAAGTTGGATCCATCTTTAGTTTTTTACCATAATAGGTATCGATATAATAGCTTTTTAAAACCCCTTTATCAAAGATGGTTCGTTTTTTCAATGCAAGACCTTCGCCATCAAACAATCTTGAACCCCTTCCTGAGATTATAAAAGGATCATCAATAAGCGTTAATTTATCCGACCCAATCTTGTTTCCAAGTTCATCGACAAGGAATGAATTTTTTTGTTGTATTGCAGAACCATTTAAAGCAGAAATTAAAGGACTAAGACTTCTGCTAGCCAATCTGTTTTCAACGATCATGGTCATTTTACCGGATTCGATCTTAGTTTGCCCAATTTTTTTTAAAGCTCTATTAAGGGCAATTTTTCCAATTCCTTCTTTTTTTAATTGATCATTAAAAATGGCACTTTCACTCCAATAAGATTGCGGACGTGCATCACCGCCTTTTACTGATACAGAAGCATTCAGACTGTAATAAGTGTTTGCCCTATCGCCTTCAAAACCGTTGCTTGTAACCATAACACTACTGCTCATTCCATCGTAGTAACTCGCTGTTACAGAGATTATCCGATCATCTTTTCCCAATACTTCTTTTTCAATATTAAATACTGCATCTACCTTTTCCTGAGGGTTAAGCGATAAAAATTCTCTGTCAAAAGTGCCAAGATCCTTTTCATTTCCTTTGAAATACAGGTGGGGTTCTGGCAATGTACGAAACTCATCTTCTGCAAGAAATTTTGTACCTTCAATAGCATTCTCAATAAATCTTTTTAACTCATCTTTGTTGTTCAGTCTATTGGTTGAGTGAGCTGAATACTTCTTATCAACATACAATGAAATACTCAAACCGCTTTGTGTTGACTGTTCAAGTTTATCAATTTTTTCATCTCTTACTTTAACGCTGCTGTTCTGGCTATCGTAAATATTTACTTTTGCGTTTTGTGCACCATTTTTGAGAGCATGGTTTACAGCCCATTTAGCTAATGAATACTTCTCCTCTTTGGTCATTATTTTTATTTTTCAGATGTTATTATCAATAATTAATTAGGGTAAAAATTAAACATTGGTTCCGCCAACGGTTAATTTTTTAATAAGCACTGTAGGTAATCCCATTGTCACAGGAATTGACTGTCCGTCTTTACCACATGTCCACAATCCATTATCGGCGAGATAATCATCGGCAGCCATTGAGATATCGGCAAGTGCCCGTGGGCCATTTCCGATAATGTTTATGTCTTTTATCGGTTGTGTTAGTTTTCCTTTTTCTATCAGATAACCTGATTTTACAAAAAAAGTAAAATCTCCTGCACCAATTTTTACCTGTCCATTTGTAAAATTATCTACATAAATTCCATAATCTACATTTTCAAAAATTTCTTCACGGGTATGTGGTCCTGCTTCCATATAAGTTGATCGCATTCTTGGAAGAGGTATATACCTGAAAGATTCTCTTCTTCCGCTGCCTGTTGGTTCAACATTATAGTGTTGCGCACTGATACGATCGTGTATATAGCTATTCAGTACACCATCCTTTACCAAATAGGTTTTTTTAACTTCATTTCCTTCATCGTCAATATTGATTGCGCCCCGATTATTTTCAAGGGTACCATCATCTATAATATTTATAAAATTCTCAGCAACTTTTTTACCCATTTTATCACTAAAAATAGAAGTTTTTTTGCGATTAAAATCAGCTTCAAAAGTATGGCCAATGGCTTCGTGCAGTAGAATTCCTGAGCTACCGGCACCGAGCACTACAGGCATTTCACCTGCTTTTGGTTTGGTGGCATCAAAAAGAATATTAGTTTTATCTACAACGTCTTTTGCCAGAGTGTTAACAAGATCATCTGAAAGCCATTCAAAGCCTTTTCTGTAAGAGCGGCCACTAAAAGTGTTCTCAATCTGATCACCGCGTTGCATAGTGCATACAGCCCCAAAACTGACAAGTGGTCGATAATCATAAGAAAGTGTACCTTCAGAATTATAAAAGAGCACATAGCTTGTTTCATCCAATAAAAAAGCTTTGGCTTTGATTACCTTTTTGTCAAGCTCAAAAACCTTATCATTAATTTTCTGTACAAAAGGAACCTTGTCTTTTACAGATATATTTTCCCATTTTTGTGAGATCTTATAATAATCGGCAGGGGCTTTTACATTAACTGTATTTAAACTAAATTGTTTAGGGTTGTTAGCTATATTGGCTGCCATACGGGCTGCATTTAGCATAGATGTAGCATCAATAGTTTCAGAATAGGCATAACCTGTCTGGTCACCTTTCAAAACCCTTATACCCACACCATAATCAACGTTAGAATAGGCCTTGTTAACTTTACCATCTTCAAGTCCAAGCGAATTAGATATTTTATGTTCAAAGAAAAGATCGGCATAATTACCTCCCTTTGACATCGCTTCTGAAATTACTTTTTGCATTAATTCGGTTGTTACCTCAAAATGATCCATATAACTTTTCACATCTGTAGAATTTTGAATGTTTTGGTATGATTGTAAAAAAGGTGGCAATATCATAGTGCCGGCAGCAGCAGCTGTACTTGTTTTAATAAAATTACGTCTGTTAAGGCTCATAAAGCAGAATGTTTTTTGTAGAATTGAAAGACCAAGTTAACATTATTCAGCCAAACAGTGAATATCATCGGGTTTTTTTAACAAATTATTAATATTATCATTCATCCAACAATCTTACAATTATTCTTTTCAACTGTGATCAATAATGGCAATATCAAAATATGGTGTTTACGGTCTTTTTATTAATAATTGTCTTATTAATAAAGTTTGTACAGATATTTTGAATAAATCAAAAAGATTATCATTTTTTTTAGATTTTTTATGTTGGGTGTGCTAGAAAAAACTTCTATTTTTGTGGGTTGGATAAAGGAATCAAAAAAAAGACCAACACCTAGGAAGAAATAGGTTTTTAAAAAATAATAGAGAGAATCATGTTTGATAATAAAGATCAGTCACGTACTTCAATAGCTGAATTAGGAGAATTTGGATTAATTGAATACTTAACAAAAAACATTAAAATTCACCATAAATCGACTGTAAAAGGAGTAGGCGATGATTGCGCAGTTATAGATTCCAACGATCTTCAAACTTTGGTTACAACAGATCTGTTAGTTGAAGGCGTGCATTTTGACATGAGTTATATGCCCTTAAAACATTTGGGTTATAAAGCAGTGATGGTCAATTTATCGGATGTTTATGCCATGAATGGTTTGGCTAAACAGATTACGGTGTCAATTGCTGTTTCCAATCGATTTCCCTTAGAAGCTCTTGAAGAATTATATGCCGGAATTCATTTGGCTTGTAATACTTATCAGATTGATCTGATTGGTGGTGATACTACCTCATCAACCAAAGGTTTGTTGATTAGTATTACTGCTATTGGTGAAGCCAAAGCTAAAGATATTGTATATAGAAGTGGTGCAAAACCTAATGATCTTTTAGTGGTTACAGGTGATTTGGGTGCTGCTTATTTAGGATTGCAGGTATTGGAACGTGAAAAGCAAGTCTTTCAGGTAAATCCTAATTCACAACCCGATCTGGAAAATTATACTTATTTGGTTGAACGGCAATTAAAACCTGAGGCTAGAAAAGATATTATTAAACTATTTAAAGACCTTGAAGTAAAGCCAACTTCTATGATCGATATTTCGGATGGCCTTTCTTCTGAGATATTGCATATTTGTAAACAATCAAAAACGGGTTGTAATTTATATGAAGATAAAATTCCACTTGATCAACAGGTAATTGCAACTTGCGAAGAATTTAATCTTAATAGTACAACAATAGCTTTAAGCGGAGGTGAAGATTACGAGTTACTATTTACAATTTCTCAGGAAGATTATCCAAAAATTAAGGGAAATCCAAATTTTACCGTAATCGGACATATAACGGAAGAAAATGAAGGTAAAAATTTAATTACCAGAGCCAATCAAAAAATTGAATTAACAGCACAGGGTTGGAATGCATTAAATAAAGGATAGATTATTTTTCATCTTTTATTTCACTAACTTTTCCGTCGTAACTAATACTATTTCTACTGTTGCTTAAGATGCTTAGATCAGCATTCCCACTTCTAAAAACAGCTAGAGTTACATTAAAATTTTCTGTCTTGTTTTGGGTACTGAATTTTATAATTACCTTTTGTTTTTTGTCATTAAAATCAACTTTAAGATCTTTAATAACACCATCAAATTCAATGCCACTACTTCCACTAAAACCAACACTTGAGGACTGCGACACACCAAAATAAGGCAGATAGGCACTGGCGTTTTCATGATCCATTTTTAAGAAATTGGGGTTACTTATTAAATTAATTCTTTTCCCCTTTTGGGTAGTTGCCCAATCAGATTCAAAAATATAGATACCTGAGTTGATTAAGGTTTTAATTTCAGTGTATGCTTGTGCTTCTTTTTCTTTTTTTAGCTCTTTTTTGCTTTGTGCTTTAATCGGAAGAATAAATGTAATAAGTAATGTTACTAAAACTAGTTTTTTCATGATTTGATGTCTTTGAATTTATTTTGTAAAAATTATAAGTCTGTTATTAATGTATATATCCTTAAAATTAAAATTATTTTTAATCCATTTTAAAGTATCTTTCTGATACAAAAACACATGTGTTGGGTCTTTTTTATAGTACCAGGAATCAAAATCTATGCCATTAAAAATATGAGTCATACATATTAATTTGCCATTTGGTTTCAGCATTTTATGTAAAAGCTCAAATTCTTTTTTAGGATTGTAAAAATGTTCTATCACTTCGCAAGATGTAATAAAATCATATTTTTTTTCTAATATTTTGGGGTTATTAAAGAAAATAGGATCATAAATCTCTACTTGAAAATTATCTTTTTTTAAAACTTCAGAAATTACAGGTGTATGACCGGCACCAAAATCCAGACCTTGATGAGTAGTATTAAAATTATCTTTAACAGCCGCTATAATTGGATCGGCAAATTTTATATAGCCAAAATCATTGATATGGTTTTTATGTAAATAATATCGATCTTTTTCTTCATGTATATCTAAAAGTTGATTTTTGTCTAAAAAAATTCCTTTACAGTTTTCACAAAAATAAAAATGTTGCTTATCTGTCTTATAAAAAGTGGCACTTGTTTTTGAACATAAAGGGCATTTCTGAGTCATCTCTAATATTTCCTGTGAGCTAAGATAAAATTAATGGTCTACTCTACAATAAATTTTGCATACATACTTTTATTGCTGTGATTGATATTTAAAAAATATATACCTTCTTTAAGTTCTTTAATGTCGATTTGTAATACTTTCTTATTTCTAATTTCTTTTTCCAATAGAATTTTTCCATTAACATCATATATTTTATAGATTATTAAAGAAATGTTATTATCAAAATTTATTTTTAAACTATTATCACTAGGGTTTGGATACAAAATAATCTTATTACTATTGAATTCCTCAACGGGTAATACAAATGAAGAAGAATTTGCACTAATTACCTCATTAGTCAATGTTTTATCTTTTGAATATGCAGTAATTTTAAACCAGATATCTTCACCGCTTTGAATATCAGGATTTTTCCAGTAAAATGATGTTTCTTCAAGTCCTTCAGTAATATTTTTAAAAGTTTGTTTATTATCAACACTATAAAAAACATCATATAAGAGAGGGTTGCCATCATCAGAATTGTTCACATTCCATGTAATATTATCAGATGAATTGAATGTTCCATTATTTGGATGTGTAATATTCAGATCCGGAACTTCATAACTATGCAAAAGTTCTGCAAATCCTTTTCCTGTAACAGCAATACCATTAACACTTCCAGTTATTGAAGTAGCACCTTCATAAAACCTAAAAGGTAATTGAACTTCTGAATCACCATGTAAAACAGAAATAATTAGGTCAATATTGTTTGTGTTTGAAGTCAGCCGCCACTTTTGACAATAACATTTTTCATTATCAGATGTAAACTTAAATTCTAATCGTTCCAGATAAAAATCTTTAGTGGTATATTGTGTATTCTCATTTACATATGCAGATAGCATTCGATAATTTAAATTATCGGGGATTTTATCATCGTTGGTAAATAAATTCCAAATGTTTAAATCCATTCCATTTGAAAGTTGTAAACTAAACCATTCATATTTTTCGTCTTCTAAAGGGTTAAACGTACCATATTGATGATCTATCCATGAAGTGCCGGTTACTTCTTCAGAAATACCATTAAAAATTATTTTTCCGATAACTTCATTTTTTGTTTGCGAATAATAATAGGTATAGTTAGATACTCCCTGATCAAACTTTCCATCATCTCCTAAAATTAATGGCCTCTTCAAAGTAATATATTCTAAATCAATTTCCACTTTATTTGAAGCAGCATTAAGTATGTATTCAAAAGGAATTATTTTAAGATCTCCATCTACTTTATTTTTCCAATATTCTGTTTTTTGTGGAAAAATACCAGATGCTTGAATCTTTAATTTATCATTAGACAAAATATCATATTTAACCGGACTGGTATTGAAATATTTTTCACCAGTATCATCATTTGTTACATTTAAGATTCTAAATCCATCAAAACCTTGATAAGAATAAACGAAATAACTTAACATATAACTATAATTTGTGCCGGTTGATTTTCCTGCAACATGTCCGGTTGAGTACCACCATTCAATAACTTCAGAAGTATGTTGCCCCTCATCTTTAGAAAATGAGATTAAACTTCCTGTTGGAGTATGAGGATACATTTTCCAATCTTGCGATCTGCAAAAGAATATGGAAATTAACGTAAAAAAAATAGTAATTTTAAATTTCATAAGCAATATTTTTTTGATTAATAGTTAAATAATCTCCACTAAAGTTACCAAAAAGTTATTTAATACTAAAAACTGGTATAGTTAAATAATCTAATTGAAGAAGAAATTTTATATTTATATTTAA
>JAOZVI010000107.1 GCA_029938265.1 Flavobacteriaceae bacterium
GTTTCGTTGTATGTAGACCGAAGGAGAAATAAAATATTATTATTGATAGCTAAAAGACGAGTATTTATACTATCTAATGCTGTTAAATTATCTGCAAGATCAGTATTAATACTTTCTATATCAGCAGGATTGGTTCTTTGCCAAAGTACTTTGGGCACTACACCAAACATAGCACCTCCGTCAAGTTTAAAATTTCCGGTCTCAATCGGATAAATTTGCATATAGTGACAAATTAAGGAATGCAAATATGCAAAATTCTATTCAAAAAGAATGTTAAATAAAACAAAAAACCTCATTCTTAAAACTTTAAAGAAATGAGGTTTATTTTGAGGCGACGAGCGGATTCGAACCGCTGTACGAGCTTTTGCAGAGCCCTGCCTAGCCACTCGGCCACGACGCCATATTTTTAGAGTGCAAATTTAATTAAAAATTTATTGTTTACAATATAATTTGATGAGTTATTATTTATTGATGATGTACCAGCTTGAAAGTATGTAAATACAAGTTATAATTTTGTTTTTAATTAATTTGTAATAGATATGCTTTTTTAAGAGTTTCTTCTCTGGTTTTAGGATTTAAAAACTTTAAAGATAACCTTGTGATCCTAAAATACTGAGTTTCATAACTTTTTTGCCATTCAATATTTTGTGATTTCAATTTATCAATATCCCTGTCATAAACAAAAAGCCATTTTCCTTTATAATTTTCAAGTTCTGAAGTAGCAATACCGGGAGTTTCTCTTTTAGTATAAAAATTTAATGGCCAACTATACTCTTTATCTAAAATATAAACATCATTTATATTAATACCTTCTTTATCAATAATTGTTGCCATATTACTCCCTGCCTGATATTTTAATAAGTTAGGATAAAACTGTGTATTTAGACTAAAATTCACAAATACAGCAAATAAAACGGATATTAAAATAGTTTTTGAAACAATTTCCTGCTTTTTAAATAGTGCATAAATCAGGAGAATAAATAATATTATATATGATAAAACCAATAAAATATTGGGTAAAGGAAATACATAGGTAATCAAAATAATTGCCAGAATACTCCCAACAATAACAATAAAATATTGAACTCCCAATAAAATTTTAAGCATTTTATTTTTAGAATTCTCATATAAATAAACTAAATATCCGGAAAGTAAAACTGCCAAAACAGGAAATAAACTATTCATATAATGCGGCAATTTTGATTTTGACATGTTAATGATCAGCATGATCAACCAAAATCCACCTACGGTTAAAAATTCTAAATTATTTTGATACTTAAACTTAATTTTAATGAATTGTTTAGTTCTATCAAAAATGGCAACATAGGCGATAAAAGCCCATGGTAAAAATGCCCACAAAAGCGTATGGAAAAAGAAAAAATAATCGGTGTTATTACTTTCAAATCCTGAACCTGTTAATCTGTTAAAACTTTGATCCCAAAAGATAAATTTAATTCCAGATACATTTGTTTGTCCTTTTACAATTTTATCAGGAAACATATCAAACTGTTGATAATAAGCATAAAGTATAGGGATACAGCTTATAAAAAATACTATAATTCCTGCTAAAACCTTCCAGTTAAATACTGCTTTCCATTTTCTGTTATAAAAAACAAAACACAAAAGTGTGCTGCCAATAAAGAATATTGCCAATTGACCCTTAGTACTAAAAGCAATTCCTGTACCTACAGCACCCAAAATTGCATAGATCAATTTTTCGTGATTAATATATTTTACCCATTGCCAAATGGCAAAAATACTGGCACCGGTTAAAACTGCATCTGTACGAACATCATGATTTGCCAAAATAATAGCCTGAGTTGATAGGAATATCAATGAAGCAATATGCCCTGCCTTAATTCCGTAGAATTCTTTGGCTAATTTATATGTTGAAAAAGCGCCAATAAAAGTAAATAGTAAAGCCGGTAATCTATACGCCCAATGCGATAATCCAAAGATCTTAAATGATAAGGCCGCAAGCCAAAAGTGCATATGAGGTTTATCTAAATATTCGTCAAAACCCCTAAAAAGATGGATAAAATCATTTTCCAGATACATACGCATAGCCATTGTTGCGTGTTGCGCAGAATCAAATTCCATTAAAGGAATAAATAACCCCGATATATAAACCAAGGCCAGAAGTAAATATAAAAAGATGATAATTTTTCTTGATAAAATGGTTTCCATCAAATCGTATTAAATGTTTAACAACTTATACAATCAAAGGTTAAATAAGTTAAGGGCACCTAAATTAATATAATTATCTTAATTTTGGCAAAAATTATCATTTCAAACATAAAGAACATGAATAAAACCCAATCATTACTATCAATTATTGTTCCTGTTTATAATGAAGAAGGCAATATAGAACTTTTAACCAAAGCCATAGAAGATGCTCTTAAAGGGTATAGCTATGAAATTATTTATATTGATGATTTTTCAACTGACAATACCAGGAATGTAGTAAAAGACATGAAAAATCCTGATGTGGTTTTAATTGAAATGAAAAAGAACTATGGTCAAAGTTCTGCGCTTTTAGCCGGAATTGATTATGCCAAAGGTGATTATATCATTACTATGGATGGAGATCTGCAAAATGACCCCAGTGACATTCCAATGATGCTCGATAAATTGAAAAAAGAAGATTGGGATGTTGTTACCGGTATAAGAGACAAACGAAAAGATTCATTGATTAGAACTTTTCCTTCTAAAATTGCCAATGGTATTATTAGAAAAACAACAAAACTTGACATAAAAGATCATGGATGTGCCTTAAAGGTTTTTACTAAAGAAACTGCCAAAGAGCTTAATTTGTACGGTGAATTACACAGATTTATCACACTTTTAGCACATAGTAATGGCGCGAGGATTTCTGAAGTGAAAGTAAAACACCACCCCAGACGATTTGGAGAATCAAAATATGGTTTAGGCAGAACTTCTAAGGTTATTAATGACCTGTTATTGATCTTATTTCAAAGAAAGTATTTGCAAAAACCCATTTATCTTTTTGGTAATATTGGCCTTTTCTTATTCTTTATCGGAATGCTTATCAATGTCTATTTATTTATTGTAAAAATAATGGGTAATGAGATAGGAAACAGACCCTTATTAACACTTGGTGTTTTATTTACATTAGTTGGTATTCAATTATTTACAATTGGTATAGTAATTGACTTGCAAATGAGAACCTATTACGAATCTCAAAATAAAAAACCATATTATATCAGAAAAATCACGACTATTGAAAACGAGTAAAAAAAAATTACTGTCAACAATTGTTAAAATTAGCATCAGTGTTTTTTTGTTATACTTAGTTTTTACAAAAATTTCATTTGGCGAAATATGGGATACCATTAAAAGTGTTAAAGCCCACTTTATATTATTAGCACTTATATTTTTTATACTATCTCAATGGATCTCAGCCAAAAGACTTCTTCTTTTTTTTAAAGAAACAGGGTTTGATCTATCAAGTAAAAGCAATAATATTTTGTATTTGATTGGAATGTTTTACAACTTCTTTATTCCCGGCGGAATAGGCGGCGATGCATATAAAGTTTATATTTTAAACAAGAATTTTAAATGGAGTCTTAAAACATTAACAGCAAGTGTATTTGTTGATCGTTTTATGGGCTTAACCGCTATTGGAATTCTTATAAGCATTTTGAGTTTTAACCTGTTGCCATCAACAATTTTTTATTGGTTGATTCCAGTAGGGATAGTAATGATTATAGGTATTTCCTATTTTTTTGTAAAACGTTTTTTTAATGTTTATTTAAATATCTTCAATAAGACATTACTGTTATCATTAGTTATTCAACTCTTGCAAGTTGGTTCTGTAATTTTTATCATATTAAGTCTGGAAAATAGCACCATAAACTTTATCAATTATATCTTAATATTTTTGATCTCTTCAGTACTTTCAATCTTTTCTTTTTCAGGAATCGGAATCAGAGAATATGTTTTTTATGAAGCTTCAGTTTTATTAAATATTGATTCTTCAATAGCGGTTTCGATTGGTGTTTTATTTTCAATTATTACTGCTGTAGTTTCTTTATTTGGAATAATCTATCATTTTAAAGGTTCAAAATTATACTTATCAAATGACGAGTAAATGCAATAATGATTGAATGCTTAAATAAAAGGTATTAAATCACCTTTCTCTTTCCATTTCAATGGTTACCATTGCAACATTTCCGCCAATAGGAGGGTTTAATTTTGAAACTTTTACATTAACTTTTTCAACCAAAGGCAATTCTGATAGCGTTCTATCAATAATTTTATTAGCAACTGTTTCAAGAAGTTTGGTTCTAATAGCCATTTCTTCTTTAACGATCCTGTTTAAATGAACGTAATCTACCGTATCTTGAAGGTCATCCGTCAATGAAGATTTTTTAAGATTGGCATTTACCGTTAGATCAATTCTGTAATCAGAACCAATTTTACCTTCTTCGAGCAAGCATCCATGATAGGCATAAACCCGAATATTTTTTATTTTTATTGTTCCCAATGATCTATTTTTACAAATATGATTAATAATCAGAAAAAAATAATTTCAATATAAGACTTTTACTTCTCAGTGAAACTCTGCCTTTGTCAGCAAACAAGTTATTGATTATTTATGAAACTCTAAACAATAGCTATACCACAAAGTTTATATGTGTAAATTAGTTTTTTAGTAACGAATTAAATTAATAATTAGCATCCTCAGGGTATTGTGCCATAAATTCTTTTGCTTTATTTACCATGTTTTTACTACCTACAAAAATGGGTACTCTTTGATGTAGTTCAGTGGGTTTTATCTCTAGAATTCTTCGGTAGCCATCAATTGCTTCAGCCCCTGCCTGCTCAGCTAAAAACGCCATTGGATTACACTCGTATAACAAGCGCAATTTTCCTTGAGGTGCTTTTGAACTTGTTGGATAAATATAAATTCCACCTTTGATCATATTTCTATGAAAATCAGATACCAATGAACCAATATACCTTGCTTTATAAGGACGATCTTCTTCCTCTTCCTGACAATATTTTAAATAATCTTTAACACCCTGTGGGAAATGAATATAATAACCTTCGTTTATCGAATAAATTTTTCCATTTTCAGGAAAAGTCATATTTGGATGAGATAAGTAATAAACACCAATAGCAGGATTTAAAGTAAATCCCTGCACTCCATTCCCTGTAGTATAAACCAACATGGTTGAAGTACCATAAACAACATACCCAGCTGCTACCTGTAAATTACCAGGCTGCAAGAAATCTTCTTTTTTAACAGGTGTTCCCAAAGGGGTTATCCTTCTATAAATAGAAAATATTGTACCTACAGAAACATTTACATCAATATTGGAAGATCCATCCAGAGGATCGATCAAAACAACATACTTACTGTCGTGCGATTTGTTTTTACCTTCAATTATTATATAATCATCTTCTTCTTCACTGGCAACTCCACAAACAATTTCACGATTGATCAATGTTTCTAAAAAAATGTCATTTGCATAAACATCTAATTTTTGCTGTCTTTCACCTTGAATATTAGTTTCTCCATGATCTCCAAGTATATCAACCAATCCAGCCTTATTTACCTCATGATTAACAACCTTAGAAGCAAGTTTAATTGAACCAATCAATCTTGAGAATTCTCCGGAAGAATATTGAAAGTCTTTTTGGTTTTCAATAATATATTCGCCTAAAGTGATATGATTTTCTGTTTGTTTCATTCTATTAAGGTTTAGTTGTGTTATTTACAATACAAATATGGTTATTTTTGTATAAAAATAACGAATTTATGAACTTTAAATTGCGAAAAGCCCAACAAACCGATATGGAATCAGTTCTATTCTTAATAAAAGAATTGGCCACTTTTGAAAAAGAACCTGATGCAGTACAAATAACAGCTAAGATTTTGGTTGAAGATGGTTTTGGTATTGATCCGGCATTTAAGGTAATTGTAGCCGAATTTGACAAGGAGATCGTTGGAATGGTATTATTTTACAAAAGATATTCAACCTGGAAAGGTAAAGCGATACATTTAGAAGATCTGATCGTTCAACAAAAATACAGAGGGAAAGGTATTGGAAATGCTTTGTATTCTGAAGTTTTAAAATATGCTTATAAAAATAATTACAAACGCGTGGCCTGGGAAGTTTTGGATTGGAATAAAGTAGCTATTGATTTTTACAGATCTACAGGAGCAAAGGTTTTTGACAATTGGAGAGTCGCCCAAATTGATGAACAAGCTATAAAAAGTTATGTTGAAAATATAAGTTAACCATATTCACCATACGCCATTTTACAAAAAATACCATCAATAAAATCGTTAAAAATTATAATTGATCCTTAAATATCAACCTGAACTCCATAATAAAATTCAAGTAATTTTATCTTAAATATATAATCGTATTTGGCTCTTAACAGATCGGATTGTGCTTTTACCAAACGATTTTTTATCTGGCTGTATTCAAAAGAATTCATAACACCAACATTGTATTTTTCTTGAGCATATCTAAAAGATTCTTCCTGAGCAGCAACCGATTTTTGAGCCGCAAAATATATTTTTACAGCACCTTGTGCATCAGTATAAACTGTATTAATTGTTTTTTCAAGATTTAATTCTTCTTGATCTAACTGATTCATTTGTCTTTCATAATTTAATTCTGCTCTTTTAATACCATTAGATATTCTAAAACCATTAAAAATCGGTATTTGCAAGCCTAAACCAAACGAATATCCTTTATTGTCATCAAACTGATCAAAGAAACCGGGAGGGCTTCCTACTATTGGTCTGTAATTGGGAGAAATAACATTTTGACCTGTATTCTCAACCTGACCTATAACAACGGTTGGATTATCAGGGCTAATTTCAGAACCAACAACTCTTTCAAAATCAGAATACCTTGAATTCCAATTAAAGAAACCTGATAGCGTTGGGTATCTATTCCCTTTGGCAATTTTAATATCTTGTTCAGCAATATCAATATTGGTTTGTGCAACTTTGATCTCATTTCTATTTTCCAAAGCCTTTTGATAGATCTGATCAATTGTATAATCTGAGATATTTGCTAAAGAAAGTGTTTCTATTTCTTCTTCAGAAATATCAAAATTATGTACATCATCTAATTGTAAGATCTGTGCCAAACTCAACAAAGAAATTTTCACATTATTTTGAGTAACAACTAAATTTTGTTCATCATTTGCTAGTGTAGCCTGAATATCTAAAAGATCTCCTTTTGGTGCTGTACCGGCTTCAACCAGTTTATTTGTACGATTGAGTTGTTCTGTTGAAATTTCAAGTTGTGGTTCTGCAATTTTAACAGCTTCCTTATTTAATAAAACCATTAAATATGCACTAATAACGTTTAAAGAAATATCATCTCTAATTTTATCTACCTGGTAACGATTAGCAAGAATAGCCATATCTGCTCTTCTCAACTCATTAACATTTTTCAATCCGTCAAAAAGTACAACATTTGAAGACAATCCGCCAAAAGTAGTTTGTGTAGTTTGATTGCGGAGTACTCCTGTAGTGACATCAGTAGTTAAACCTGAATTCCATGAATGATTTCCACTGATATTTAAATTTGGTATAAAATTTCCAACAGCATCTTTCTTTGAAAGTTCAGCTTCTTGAATATTTAATTCAGTTTGTTTTACAGTAATATTATTTTCAAGCGCATAATCAACACACTCTCTTAATGTCCATTTTTTTGAATCCTGTGCAAAAGCGGTTATATATATACTTAAGAATAGTATAAAAGTTAACTTGGTTTTCATCTAGTATTAAATTTTTTGTATATGACGAGTAAAAATATAAATTGTTACAGTATGATGGGATATAATTTACGTATTATTTTAATTAACCTTAGACATTGAAACAATTCCGATATACATCAGAACAGCACAGGCAATGAGGTTAACCTTTCAGCCGACAGAAAGCTCAATTTACCATTATGATTCAGCTGTTTTTGGCCTCTTTATTAATTTGTGTTTTATTAAAAAGTACTTTTTCTAAAAAAAAGTAAAAAAACTATATTGCAATTTATTAAAATATATTAAATTTGCACCCGCAATTATAAACATTGCCACGTTCATAAACATACTGCGAAAGTAGCTCAGGGGTAGAGCATCACCTTGCCAA
>JAOZVI010000022.1 GCA_029938265.1 Flavobacteriaceae bacterium
AGATGGTGATGCCAAAGTAGCAGCAGCCCCTGTAGTTGCAATAGATGCAATTAAAGATGATTATACTAAAATTGAAGGTATTGGCCCAAAAATTAAAGGATTATTAAATAATGACGGACTATGGAGTTTTCATCAACTAGCATTATCAAAAACAGGTCGTTTACAAAAAATTCTTGATAATGCAGGTCCTGCATATACAGTTCATAACCCTCGTACCTGGGCTGCACAATCTAAATTAGCAGATGAAGGTAGTTGGGAAGAGTTAAAAATTTGGCAAGATCATCTTAAAGGTGGTTTATAAAAAATAGTAACTTTGATTAATTTTATAATCCGTTCATTTTTAAATGGACGGATTTTTTAATTTTAGAAATAATCTCAAATATTCTAAACTATGATGCTAATGTTATTTTGATTATCAACACGATATCGTAAAATAAATATATTCTTACAAAAGTTGATTGAATTTAATCTTTGGGTATTAAAATCTTAAGAATGATAATAGTAATAAATAAAAAAAAAGCTGTCAAATAATTGACAACCTTTTTTAAATTAAATTTGAGTTATATTTTTATCCAAAGAAATAAGCCATTTTCCAAATTCTTTTTTTACTTGATTTTGAACAATCACTTTTAGTACTTGTTAAGCAGTACAAATACTCTCTTCCATTGGAATTTATTTTAACATTTATACTATCAACTTTATTTGTTATCCCAAAAGCCCCGAAATCTCTTGGATTTCGATTTTCGGCAATAATTAAATTTCTTCCCAGTAAATTATCAATAACTCTTGTAATAAGGTGATAATTTTCATCAATTAACGATACATTTACAAAATTACCATTATCGTTGCTTACTAGATATTCCAAAATTTTAAGTTCTACATTCATAGCAATCACTTTTAGAATGTTATTATTAAAGATGTAAAAAAGTTGCTTTGGTTGCGTTTGAATTAATAAAAAAAATGTAATAATATAATAACGGTAAAAACAGAGTAATTATTGCTGTATTTTAGTAGAAAATAATAATATTCGGAAATAATTAAAAATGAGGTTAATTATATATACATCAGTACAGTATATTTTTAAAAAGAATAAAATAGAATTGTATTAATAATTGTTTATGAAGTAGAAAAATGAATAAGTTTTTTAAATAAATAAATATATAAAAGGATCGATTTTTTATATCCGTTATTTTTGCGTAAAATTACATTTCAAAAGAATGTATATATTTGAGATGGATACTAAAATTATTAAAAATAAAGAGTTAAATATTTGGGAAGCACTAACTCCGGTTATAATATTAGTAATCCTATTAGCCTACAATGTATCAGTATATGGAGATAACGCTTTAAGCGGATCAAATCAATTTATTTTGTTATTGGGTGGAGCTGTTGCAGCGGTTGTTGGTTTCATTAATAAGGTATCTTATAAGAAGATGATCGATGAAATTGCCAATAATTTAAAATCTACAACTGGAGCAATATTAATTCTTTTGTTTGTAGGTGCTTTGGCTGGAACATGGTTGATCAGCGGTGTAATACCTACGATGATTTATTACGGTTTAAAGATCTTAAATCCAACAATATTTTTACCTGCTACAATAATTATCTGTGCAATTATTTCTATTGCTACAGGTAGTTCATGGACTACATCTGCAACTGTTGGAATTGCTTTAATTGGTATAGGTGATGCATTGGGTATTTCATTGGGAATGGTTGCAGGAGCAGTACTTTCCGGCGCTTATTTTGGCGATAAGATGTCGCCAATGTCAGATACTACCAACCTTGCACCTGCAATGGCCGGTACTGATCTTTTTACTCATATAAGATATATGGCATATACTACAGTACCGACCATAATAATTACATTAATTATTTTTATAATACTTGGTTTTACTATTGATACAACCGGTAGTGCAAATACTGAGGTTATTTTAAGTGCAATTAAAGATTCCTTTAATATTAATCTCTGGTTATTTTTGGTTCCTATTACTGTGATTGTACTTATTATAAAAAAAACTCAACCTTTGATAGCCTTATTGATCGGAACTCTATTAGGTGGAATATTTGCAATAATTTTTCAACCGGATATCATTATTCAAATTGCAAATGCTAAAGAATTGAATTTTCATTCTGCATATCAGGGAGTGATGAATGCAATAACTGTTGATACTGTTATAGAAACAAGTAATCCACAGCTAAATGACCTATTTTCATCCGGAGGTATGAGCGGAATGCTAGGAACAATTTGGTTGATAATTTGTGCGATGGTCTTTGGAGGTGTTATGGATGCCATTGGGGCTTTATCTAGAATAAGTAGCGCATTATTGAAATTGGCTAATTCAGTTTTTGGATTGTTTGCAAGTACGGTTACAAGTTGCCTTGTATTGAATGTAACTGCCAGTGATCAATATTTGGCAATTGTTATACCGGGAAAAATGTTTAGTAAAGCTTATGAGGAAAAAGGTTTGGCTCCTGAGAACTTGAGTAGAACACTAGAAGATTCAGGAACTGTAACTTCTGTACTAGTGCCTTGGAATACTTGTGGTGCCTATCAGTCAGGTGTATTAGGTGTTAGTGTGGGAGAATATTTTGTATATGCAATTTTTAATTATTTAAGTCCATTTATGACTTTGCTCTTTGCAGCATTTCACATCAAGATTAGAGCGCTAAAAAAGTAAATAGTATTAATGTATTTGTCTTTTATAATGAAGGATTTTCAACTAAACTTCGCCAATACTTCTTTAAAAACCTGAAATATTTCTTCTTTACTATCTGTGGTTACCATTTTTAAGCGGTATTCTTTAAAATGTGGAATTCCTTTAAAATAATTGGTGTAATGACGACGGGTTTCAAATAATCCTGCGCGTTCTCCATTCCAATCTATTGCCATTTGTAAATGACGTTTTGCAGTTTCAACACGTTGAGCAATAGTGGGAGGTGCCAAATGTTTGCCGGTTTTAAAATAATGCTTTACTTGTGCAAAAAACCAGGGATTACCAATACTTGCCCTTCCAATCATTGCGCCATCAAGTCCGTATTTATCACGCATGATCATAGCTTTTTCAGGAGTATCCACATCACCGTTACCAAAAACAGGAATGTACATTCTCGGATTGTTTTTTACATCGGCTATTGGTATCCAATCAGCTTTTCCTTTATACATTTGTGCTCGTGTTCTTCCATGAATTGCTATGGCTTTTGCGCCAACATCCTGCAGGCGCTCCGCAATTTCTATAATTTGAATAGTTTCATTATCCCAACCTAATCGTGTTTTTACAGTTATAGGTATATGCGTATGTTTTACCATAGCATCGGTAAGTTTTACCATCAAAGGAATATCTTTTAAAATTCCTGCACCAGCACCTTTGTTCACTACTTTTTTTACAGGACAGCCATAATTAATATCGATAAAATCTGGATTTGATCGTGTTACAATTTCTACAGTTTGCAACATAGAATCGAGATTAGCACCAAAAATTTGAATACCAACCGGGCGCTCTTTATCGTAAATATCTAATTTTTGAACACTTTTAGTAGCATCGCGAATTAACCCTTCAGAAGAAATAAATTCAGTATATACAACATTAGCACCTTGTTCTTTACAAAGTGCTCTAAATGGAGGGTCGCTCACATCTTCCATTGGTGCAAGTAAAAGGGGAAAATTACCTAATTCTATATCGCCAATTCTAACCATACCATAATTTATTAATGTTTTTCTATAAAAATTAGAAGAAATTTATTCTGCAAAATTACTACTAAATCTTGAATATAATACTTTTAAAAATTTACTTCATTTTTTCCCTTTTAGCAATATTTAAATCTAATAAAATAAGTTACATTTGTTACATGAAAAATTTTGAATGGATGAAAATAAAAGTAATTTTAGTAATCTTTGTTATTGGTTTTTTAAGCTGTAAAACAAGAATAAATCATAAAACACAGGTAAAAACTAATAAAGAAGATGCAATCTCAGGTGCAACAAAGGTTGTAAATACGATTCACTATCCTCAGGAAAAACATTTAGATAATATTAAACAATTAACTTTTGGAGGTGATAATGCTGAAGCCTATTGGAGTTTTGATGGTACAAAACTAGTTTTTCAGGCAACAAATAAAAAATGGGGATTGGGCTGTGATCAAATATTTATTATGGATCTTGATGAAGATCTAAGCAGGGGTTTAATACCTCAAATGGTAAGTACCGGTATGGGTCGTACAACTTGTAGTTATTTTTTACCTGGCGATAGAACCATTATATATTCTTCAACTCATTTAGGAAATGATGCTTGTCCACCTGTTCCAAAAAAAGAAGATCATGGTGGCAAATATGTTTGGCCGGTTTATAAGACCTTTGATATATTTACTGCTGATATCAAAGGAAATCAAATTAAACAGTTAACTAATACAGCAGGTTATGATGCTGAACCAACAGTTTCACCAAAAGGGGACAAAATTGTTTTTACTTCTACGAGATCGGGTGATTTAGAATTATTTACTATGAATATTGACGGTACTGATGTTAAACAAGTTACCCATGAATTGGGTTACGATGGTGGTGCATTTTTCTCACCTGACGGAACAAAATTAATATTCCGTTCTTCACGTCCAAAAACAAATGAAGCGATTAAAGAGTATAAAGAGCTATTGGCACAGGGCTTGGTAAAACCAACCAATATGGAATTATATATTTGTAATGTTGATGGTTCAGACCTGCGGAAAATAACAAATTTAGGTGCTGCTAACTGGGCACCATTCTTTCATCCAAGTGGCCAAAAAGTACTTTTTTCTTCAAATCATCATAAAGAAAAACATGATGGCTTTAATTTATTTATGGTCAATATAGATGGTACAGGTTTAGAACAAATTACATTTGATGGGGTTTTTGATGCTTTTCCTATGTTTTCACATGATGGTACAAAATTGGTATTTTCTTCAAACAGAAATAATAACGGAACACATGATACCAATCTATTTGTAGCCGATTGGGTAGAATAAACCGCTATAACTTAAAGGGTAAAGGTAAATTCAAGAACATAGTTTGTTTGAATTTAGAGATTATTTTGTAGGAAACAAATGTCAGAAACCAAGAGAAAATATTACTTTGAAATTATGATTCCAAATATCAAACATGTATATGTCTAAATATTTGTTATCTAATAGTAAAATACACTAAAAAAGTGCTTTGTTTTAACTATTTTTGAGAAGGACAAATCATTCAGGTTATGGCAGAAAAGTATAATTGGGCAATTCTGGGATGCGGTAAGATCGCTAAAAAATTTTCAACTGATTTAAAACTTTTACCAAATGCAAATTTGTATGCTGCATCATCACGAAGTTTAAAAAATGCAAAGGATTTCGCAAATGAGTTTGGTTATGAAAAAGCGTATGGATCTTATCATGAAATGGTAAATGACCCCGATGTTGATATTGTATATATCGCAACACCCCACTCTTTTCATTTAGAGCATACTTTGCTTTGTTTAGATCATAAAAAAGCAGTTTTGTGTGAGAAAGCTTTTGCCATAAATTCAAAAGAAGTTAAACAAATGATAAAGGCTTCAAAAGAAAATAATACATTTTTAATGGAAGCCTTTTGGACAATTTTCCAACCTCAATTTTTAAAGATATCTGAAATTGTAAAATCTAAAGAATTAGGTGAACTTAAATTTGTAAAATCTGATTTTATGTTTAATGCAGATTTTGATCCTAATAAAAGGCTGTACAACATTGACTTAGGAGCAGGTTCGTTGCTTGATATTGGAATTTATCCTATTTTCACATCTTTATATTTTTTGGGGAAACCCAATGAAATAAAAACAATTGCTAATATTAGATCAACAGGGGTTGAAGATAGTATTGCAATGTTGTTTAATTATGATAATGGAGCCATAGCTGTTTTAACTTCAAGCTTTGAAAGTTCCTGTAAAAATGAAACAGAATTGTGTTTTGAAAAAGGGTTTATTAAAGTAGATCGAAATTCAGTTGATCCGATTTTAATGAATAAAAATGGAAATGATCAATTACTTGATTTTGATGCAATTTTAGGTAGGGGGTATGAATTAGAAGCTTCTCATGTAATGGAATGTTTGGATAATAATCTTATTGAAAGTCCAATTTTACCAAATTCTTTTAGTTTAGATCTGATGGAAATATTAGATGCTGTTCGAAAAGAAGCCAACATTATTTTTCCTAATCATGACTAAAAACAAAATAAATTTTACACACAAAAATTTAGCTATCTTTGCGGAAATTAGCAGATAGTTAAAACTACGTATGAAGAATATTCGAAATTTTAGTATAATTGCTCATATTGACCATGGGAAAAGCACTTTGGCTGACCGACTTTTAGAGTTAACAAATACCATAACTAATCGGGAAAAACAAGACCAATTATTAGATACTATGGATCTGGAAAGAGAACGTGGTATTACCATAAAAAGCCATGCCGTTCAAATGGAATATACTTATAAAGGAGAAGTTTATATTTTAAATTTAATTGATACTCCGGGGCATGTTGATTTTTCATATGAAGTTTCTAGATCAATTGCTGCGTGTGAAGGGGCATTATTAATTGTTGATGCAGCACAAAGTATTCAGGCACAAACCATATCAAATTTATATTTAGCACTAGAAAATGATCTTGAGATCATTCCGATTTTGAATAAAGTAGATTTGCCTAGTGCTAATCCAGAAGAGGTTACTGATGACATTGTTGATCTGTTGGGTTGTGATCCTGAAGAAATAATTCACGCAAGTGGTAAAACCGGTTTTGGTGTCGAAGAAATTTTGGAAGCAATTATTGAAAGAATCCCCGCTCCTAAAGGTGATGTAAATGCGCCGTTACAAGCATTGATTTTTGATTCGGTTTATAATTCCTATCGTGGTGTTGAAACTTATTTTAGAGTCTTTAACGGTGATATTAAAAAGGGGCAACACATTAAATTTGTGGCAACTGGTAATGATTATTTTGCCGATGAAGTTGGTACATTAAAATTAAATCAAATACCCAGAAAGAGTATTAAAGCTGGTGATGTTGGATATTTAATTACTGGTATAAAAACTGCCAGTGAAATAAAAGTAGGGGATACCATTACCGATGCAGATAATCCTACTAAAAACATGGTTGAAGGATTTGAAGATGTAAAACCCATGGTTTTTGCTGGTATTTATCCAGTTGATACAGAAGATTATGAAGAGTTGCGATCATCCATGGAGAAATTAAAACTCAATGATGCATCTCTGGTTTTTGTGCCGGAAAGCTCAGCTGCTTTAGGTTTTGGTTTTAGATGTGGATTTTTAGGAATGTTACATTTAGAAATTATTCAGGAAAGATTGGAAAGAGAATTTGATATGACAGTTATCACAACTGTACCAAACGTTTCTTACCATGCTTTTACCAATAAAAAACCAAATGAAATAATTTTGGTAAATAATCCATCTGATCTACCCGAACCATCAACATTAAACAGGGTAGAAGAACCATTTATTAAGGCAAGTATTATTACTAAGTCTGAATTTGTAGGTCCGGTAATGAGTTTGTGTATAGAAAAACGTGGAGAAATAACACATCAAACTTATTTAACTACAGAAAGGGTTGAATTAAATTTTGATATGCCATTATCGGAAATAGTTTTTGATTTTTATGATAGATTAAAAACAGTATCAAAAGGATATGCATCTTTTGATTACCACCCAATCGGGTTGCGAGAATCAAAATTAGTTCGGGTTGATATTTTATTAAACGGACAACTTGTGGATGCTCTTTCTGCCTTATTGCATACCGATAATGCTTATGGAATTGGCAAAAAAATATGTGAAAAATTACGTAAATTAATTCCACGTCAGCAATTTGATATTCCAATTCAAGCAGCAATTGGCGCAAAGATCATTGCTCGTGAAACCATAAAAGCACTCCGGAAAGACGTAACTGCAAAGTGTTATGGTGGAGATATCACCCGTAAACGTAAATTGCTCGAAAAACAGAAAAAAGGTAAAAAACGGATGCGACAGGTTGGTAATGTTCAAATACCCCAACAGGCATTTATGGCGGTATTGAAGTTGAATGATTAGGGATTTAGAGGTTTTCGTAAGCCTCATCAAGCCAGTTCATTCTTTGAGAAATCCAATTTTTTAAATGATTAACCTCTTCTCCATGGGTGTTAAACCATACAGGATTAGGCCAAACATAAATACCAAGAGTATGCCATACCTTATCATTTTCAAGTTGAGATCTATCTAATTTGGAGGTATAATCATCTATGGTATCTATAATATAGGATTCATTTTTCCGAAAATAAGAAAACCTTTCTTTTACTTTATCTATAAAATTTTTATCTTCAAACATTTTCTTCAACCAGGGGTGATCTTTTACCCAAAAACCTGTAGGATTTTCAGCATTACTATAATTAACATTGCCAAACCCTAGATCAAAATCCCAAATGGGTCCCATTTTCAATTTTTCACCAGGTATCATATTCATATAAATACTAGAAAAAGATTTAGCATCTTGGTTTTTACTTATTTCATTTATCAAATACCAATCAATAAAACTATTTACATCTATATACTTTGCATATCCAATATCAGGATCTTTAAAACTATCACCATACAATACTGTTTCGAAATCTGTCATAAATGATGTAACATAATTATATACTGCATCATTTTTTTCAACCTTAGGTTCCTTGATATTGATCAAGAATTTTGATGTTTCAAAGTAAATATCTTCAGGATCTAATCTTGACAACTGGTCAATTTCTAATAAATAGCCATTGTCTCCAATATTAACTCTATTCTTAGATTCCTCAACTTTTTGAGTAATATGGTAAGTACCATTATACTTACCATTTACAATTACCTCTGCGAAAACACTTGAAGGTGACCAATCTAAACTGCTAAGATAACCCAATTCGAAAGCTGTTCTATTACGTAGCATTGTCTTATCAGAATATTCTGCCAAAAAGATCCATTTTTTATCTGATGGCATGCCTAATAATTCCAATTTATCTTTGAGCTTCATTTGATAAGGTTTTTTTGGATGACCCCATGTTGAGTTTCCTCTTCCTCTGATTTGCATTTTAGTATCAAAGTTTTCAAAATCTCTGCCACCAATAATTTCTATAGTTCCATTTCTATAATCTTCTTTTGAATCAATCAAATCGCCATTATCTGTTGTAATGAAAACTAAAGGCAGTCCTGTAAACCGGACAATATCTGCTTCATAAGTAACGGTTGTTCCATCTTCTCCAATAATACTATAAGTTAATATATCTTTAAAATTATTAGCTGTTATCCCGCTTTTTTGAGGTACACCACTTATTTTAATTTCTACACCTGTATACTCAAAAGTAGCTATCAAATCATCAAGTGTAACATTTAATGGGACGCTGCCTTTAATTCTATTATCACTAATTTTTAGTCCAATATTGGATATTAAATTTGGATTGTTTTCCTTCAAAAATGAAAAACTAGTAATACTCGTCTCTGAACTGATATTGTCATCACTACAGGCTGTCAGAAATAAAAAGAATAGTAGTAATATTGAGATGGCTTTTGTTTTCATAGTTTTTTTAGATTAAATAGATTTTAAAACCGATATATATCAATAAAATACCAAAAATCAGCAACATTGTTATCACGATGATTGTATTATTTTTAATTAACCAATCTTTCCACCTGTGAAATATTAGTTCCATTTTATTAGGTAAGAAAAAGTAAATTAGAATAGGTATAATAATTGCCAAAATGGGTGCTGGGCTCAAGGCAAGACCTAGTGCCATCGGAAATAATTCTGTTAGAGCTTCAAACATTTATTAAGTATAAAGATTGATCATATTTGAGTATAAAAGTATTCAACAATCTTTTTATAACGATATAATATAAAAAAAAGTCTAAAAAATGAAACCATTTTAGATCTCTTTTTTAAACTTTAACTTTATCTGAGTGTTAACGATTTTACATTCTTTTTAATCGTAACGAAAAATATTTCAAGAAATCACATTCAATTTTTTATTAACCACTTTTAGATTTTCTTTGGATTTGTTAAAATGATGATTTGATTTCTCTATCATATATAAATAAAGGGTTTGACTAAAAGTCAAACCCTTTAAAAATAATTACATTCCTCTAAACAGTTCCAGTCTTTCCCATTGAGAATCAACTTGTTCTTGAGCTTCAGTAAGAAGCTCTGCTGCTGCTTTAGGATGATCTTTAGTTACTCTTGTAAAACGTGCTTCAGTATACATAAAGTCTTTTAATGGAGCAGAAGGAGCTTTAGAGTCCAATCTAAATTTCTTACCCTTTGGTTTTGTTGGGTCAAATCTAAATAAAGGCCAATAACCTGTTTCCACAGCTTTTACTTGATGTTCTGCACCATGTCCCATATCGTAACCATGTTCAATACAATGAGAATATGCAACAATTAGTGAAGGACCATCATAAGCTTGCGCTTCTTGGATAGCTTTTAGTGATTGCAGATCTTTTGCACCTGAAGCTATTTGAGCAACATATACATTTCCGTAAGATACTGCTTGTAAAGCTAAACTTTTCTTAGGAGTTCTTTTTCCGGCAATAGAAAACTTAGCACTTGCCCCAAGTTGGGTTGCTTTAGAAGTTTGACCACCAGTATTTGAATATACTTCAGTATCCATTACCAGAATATTGATATTTTCTCCAGATGCTAGAACATGATCAACTCCACCAAAACCAATATCATATGCCCAACCGTCACCACCAAGGACCCATACATATTTCTTGCGTAAGTATTCAGTTAACTGATTTAATTTTTTAGCATCTTCATTGTTGTCAATGATTGATAAAGTTTCTTTCAGTTTGTCTAAATCGGCAAATTTTTGCTCTTTTTGGGTTTCATCTTCTTCAGGATTCTCTAAAATAGCATTCACCAATTCAGAACCTACTAATAATTCTAAAGATTTTAAAAGATCTACTGCAATTTCTTGTTTTTTCGTCAGACCTAATTTCATACCTAATCCGAATTCAGCGTTATCTTCAAATAGAGAATTTGCCCAAGCCGGACCTCTACCAAACTCATTCTTTTTGTAGGGTGTTGTTGGTAAATTACCTCCATAAATTGATGAACAACCGGTTGCATTAGCAATTAAGATACTATCACCATATAATTGTGTTAACAATTTAATATAAGGTGTTTCACCACATCCGGGGCAAGCACCTGAGAATTCAAATAATGGTTCTAAGAATTGAGAACCTTTTACATTGGTAATTGTCAATTCTTTTCTGTCATAATTTGATAATTCAGTAAAGTAATTCCAATTTTCATTTTCAACAACATCAACTTCAAGTTTTTTATGCATATTGATTGCTTTAAGTCCTTCAATTTCTTTGCTTTCAGCAGGACAAACAGCAACACATAGATCACATCCGGTACAGTCTTCTGGTGATACTTGTAAAATATAAACATCATTTTCTTTAAAAGGACGACCTTTAGCACTAACTGTTTTTAATGTTAAAGGAGAATCTTTTAATTCGTCTTTAGGAACAACTTTTGCTCTAATAGCAGCATGAGGACAAACAGCAACACATTTATTACATTGAGTACAAAGATTTTCATCATCCCAAATAGGAATATAATCTGCAATACCAGCTTTTTCATATTGAGTTGTTCCTGTTGGAAAAGTACCGTCAACCGGGAATGCACTTACAGGTAACTCATCACCTTTACCGGCTAATATTTTTTCTAATACATCAGTAACAAATCCTTTAGGAGCATTGACCATAGCAGATTGAAGAGTTCTTTTACTAGTAACCTGTTTTGGATAATCTACTTTTTGTAAATTTTCCAATGATTTATCTACTGCGTTAAAGTTCATTTCTACAACCTTATCACCTTTATGGGAGTAAGATTTTACAATAGCGTCTTTAATTTTTTGAATTGCTTCATCTTTTGGTAAAATACCTGAAATTGCAAAGAAACATGTTTGTAGTACAGTGTTTGTTCTTTTACCAAGATTTGCTTGATCAGCAACTTTAGTAGCATCAACTACATATAAATTAGCTTCTTTTTCAATAATACCTCTTTGGAATGCTTTTGGTAATTGATCCCAAATCTCATCTTTAGAATATGGTGAGTTTAATAAGAAAGTACCACCTTCTTTTAAATTGTCAACCATATCATAACTTTCAATAAAATTGAATTGATGACTTGCAATAAAATCAGCTTTATTGATCAAATAGGATGAATATATATGTTCCGGACCAAATCGCAGGTGAGAAATTGTTTGTGCGCCTGCTTTTTTAGAATCGTAAACAAAATATCCTTGCACATAATTATCGGTGGTTTCTCCAATAATTTTGATAGAGTTTTTGTTTGCACCAACAGTACCATCTGAACCTAATCCGTAGAACATACAGTTGATAGTAGAACGTTTAACAGAAAAATCATGATCGATGTCTAGACTGGTATGAGATACGTCATCATTGATACCAACAGTAAAATGATTTTTAGGTTTGTCTTTTAATAATTCATCGTAGATTCCTTTTACCATTTGAGGTGTGAATTCTTTAGATGATAAACCGTAACGACCACCAACAATTGTAGGAATTTCTTTACCACTTTCAACAAATGCACTTAATACATCCATATAAAGAGGTTCACCAATACTTCCTGGTTCTTTAGTTCTGTCTAAAACTGCAATTTTTTTAACAGTTTTTGGTAAATTATCAATAAAGTCTTTTGCAGAGAACGGACGATATAAGCGTACAAACAATGCACCAACTTTTTCGCCATTGGCCACCATTTCTTCCAAAGTTTCTCTAACAGCACCTTCACCAGAGCCCATAATGATACTCACTCTTTCTGCTTCAGGATGTCCTATATAATAGAACAAACTGTATTTACGACCTGTAAGTTCGTAAAATTCATCCATAACACCTTGAACGATGCCAGGAACTTTATCATAAAATCCATTAGCCGCTTCACGAGCCTGGAAGAATACATCAGGATTTTGAGATGTTCCTCTAAGAACAGGATTGTCAGGATCTAAAGAATGTTTTTTGTGTTCCATGATCTTATCTTCAGGCATCATCTTTTTGATAACTTCATCAGGAATCATATCGATCTTAGAAATTTCATGAGAAGTTCTAAAACCGTCAAAGATATTCAAGAAAGGAATTCTTGATTTTAAAGTAGCCACTTGAGTGATCAAAGCAAAGTCATATGCTTCTTGAACATTTCCACCAAATAACATAGCAAAACCGGTTTGTCTTGCTGACATCACATCACTGTGGTCACCAAAAATTGATAAAGCATGTGTTGCAACAGTTCTAGCAGCAACATGAATTACAGTTGGTAATAATTCGCCAGCAATTTTAAACATATTTGGGATCATTAATAACAATCCTTGAGATGCTGTAAATGTAGTTGTTAAAGCTCCGGTTTGTAAAGCGCCATGAACAGCACCAGATGCTCCGCCTTCACTCTGTAATTCAATTATTCGAGGTATATTACCCCAAACATTTTTTTCTCCTTTTGAGCTGTACAAGTCAACATGTTCACCCATGGGCGATGCAGGAGTGATAGGGTAGATTGCACAAACTTCATTGGTTTTATGTGCAATGCGCGCTACTGCTTCATTTGCATCACAGATTAGTTTCTGAGATTTTTTTTCCATAATTAAGTATTTTTTATTATCAAGTATCTTTAGTTAACATTTCATTATTATAATGGTGTTGATCACAAAATACCTATTTGTTTTAATAAGGTGCAAAATTATGACGAAAACAACATTAAAATAATGATATAAATCATTTAGTAAGAAAAATAAATTATTTAAACAAAAAAAGACTGCTATTTTCAGGCAGTCTTTATATGATTAAGTGATAGCTTATAAAGCTAAGACACTCAAATGAATAAATTATTCACCGTGTATCCATGCTTTTTTCGCCAATAATTGCTCTTCGGTTTCTTGATGATTATCATCAGGAATACAACAATCAACCGGACATACTGAAGCACATTGAGGTTCGTCATGGAAACCTTGACACTCAGTACATTTGTCAGTTACAATAAAATAAAATTCATCGCTTAAAGCTTCGTTTTGCTCATCAGCATCAACCTCTTCACCATTACTTGGTAAGGTAATTGTACCACTTAAAGAAGTTTCGTCAGCATACGCCCATTCACTATCTGGTTCGTATATTGCGTTATTAGGACATTCAGCAACACATGCGTCGCAGTTTATACATTCATCAGTTATTATAATAGCCATAATTTATAGTTTTTTATTATGATTTAGACAGCAAATTTAAATAAATAAATTCCAATTAGAATACTGTAAAAGAAATTTAGAATGATTATAAATAAGCTGATTTCTCAATATTAAAACGTAACAAAAATCACAGAAAACGCATATATGATAAAAATCATGCAGTGGGTAAAATGGCCTAAATATATTTGGCCCTTAAATTTTTCTACGTAGTAGAAAATCATTAATTTTACGAAATTTTAAAAACTTAAAATGACACTAGATAAAACAAAAACTACTGCTAAGAAAAAAGTAGAGCATGTAAATGCAGTAGTTATCCGATTTGTAGGCGATTCTGGAGATGGAATGCAGCTTACCGGGACACAATTTACAGATACATCTGCCATGTTTGGTAATGATGTGGCAACGTTTCCTAATTATCCCTCTGAAATTAGGGCACCTCAAGGAAGTTTATATGGAGTTTCTGGTTTTCAGGTACATATAGGTAGTGTTGAAATTAGCACGCCTGGAGATGACCTTGATCTATTGGTTGCCATGAATCCTGCAGGTTTAAAAACAAATTTACAAGCAGTTAAAGCCGGTCACACTATTATTGTTGATACGGATTCTTTTACTAAGAAAAATTTACAAAAGGCTGAGTATGAGTCAAATCCATTAGAAGATGGAAGCCTAGAGAATTATAGGGTTATAGAGGTAGCAATGACTTCTTTAACCAAAGAATCTTTGAAAGATTTGGGTTTAGACAACAAAAGTATTGTACGAAGTAAAAATATGTTTGCTTTGGGGATGGTTTACTGGATGTATGGTAGAGATATGAAACATACATTAGAATTCTTTAAAAAGAAATTTAAATTCAAACCGATTATTGCCGAGGCAAATTCAAAAGTGATCAAAGCAGGATATTTTTTCGCTGAGACTTTAGAGTTGATTCCAAATTCTTATGAAATTGCACCTTCTACAATGCCAAAAGGTACTTATAGAATTGTAAATGGAAATACTGCAACAGCATGGGGCTTTCTGGCTGCAGCTGAAAAATCTGGTTTAGAATTGTATCTGGGTTCTTATCCTATTACGCCTGCTACTGATATTCTTCATGAATTGGTAAAACATAAGCATTTTGGAGTGAAAGCATTTCAGGCTGAAGATGAAATTGCCGGTATTACTTCAACTATTGGAGCAGCATTTGCCGGAGATCTAGCGATTACTACAACTTCCGGACCTGGATTGGCTTTAAAAGGAGAAGCGATTGGTTTGGCAATCATGACCGAATTACCTATTGTAGTTGTGAATGTACAACGTGGAGGTCCTTCAACCGGATTGCCAACAAGAACAGAGCAATCTGATTTACTACAAGCAATGTATGGAAGAAACGGTGAAAGTCCTGTAATAGTTATTGCAGCAAGTTCACCTGCTAATTGTTTTGATTATGCATTTGAGGCTTCTAAATTAGCATTAGAACATATGACTCCTGTTATTTTATTAACCGATGGGTATATTGCAAATGGTTCTGAACCATGGAAAATAAAATCTATCAAAGATATGCCTGAAATTAAAACAATGGTTATTACTGCTGATTCTGAAGGATGTGGTCCATTTGATAGGGATAATGATACTTTGGCACGTAATTGGGCAAAACCGGGTACTCCGGGATTAGAACATCGTATTGGTGGTTTAGAAAAAAATGAATTTACAGGAAATGTTTCTCATGATCCATTAAACCATGAGGCAATGACTAATATAAGAGCTGAAAAAGTAAAACGTGTTGAGAATTATATTTCTGATTTAACACCAGAATATGCTGAAGAAGGTGATTTACTTGTTGTAGGATGGGGAGGAACATATGGTAGTTTACATTCGGCAGTAAGAGAATTGAATAAAAGTGGTTATAAAGTTGGACATGCACACTTCCATTATATTAATCCTATGCCAAAAAATACAGCAGATGTATTTTCAAGATTTAAAAAGATAATAGTTTGTGAATTAAACAAAGGGCAATTATCATTTGTATTAAAAGGTAGGTTTAATCAGTATGATTTCTTACAATATAATAAGGTGCAAGGTTTACCATTTTCGGTAATTGATTTAAAAGCAAAATTTAAAACACTATTAAAAGAAGATTAAAATGGAAGATATAGCAGTAAAACAATATACATTCAAGGATTTTCAAAGTGATCAGGAGGTAAGATGGTGTCCGGGTTGTGATGATTATGTAATCTTAAGATCAATGTTAAAAGCACTTCCTGAAATGGAAGTTAAAAAAGAAGATGTTGTATTTATATCAGGTATAGGATGCTCTTCTCGTTTTCCTTATTATGTAGATTCTTATGGTATGCATGGTATTCACGGTAGAGCTGCACCAATTGCTACTGGTGTAAAATTGGCTAATCCTGATTTAAGTGTATGGGTAGCTACAGGTGATGGAGATGCAATGGCAATTGGTGGTAATCACTTTATTCACGTGTTAAGACGTAATGTTAATTTAAATATTATACTTTTTAATAATGAGATCTATGGTTTGACCAAAGGACAATTTTCACCGACATCATTATTAGGACAAAAAACAAAGTCATCACCTTATGGAAATACACAACCACCTTTTCAACCCGGTGAATTAGCAATTGGAGCCAGTGCAAGGTTCTTTGCAAGAATTGGTGGAAATACACCAAAGGAAATGACAAAATTATTTGTACAAGCTGAAAAATTTAAAGGAACTTCCTTAATAGAAATCTTACAAAATTGTGTAATTTTTAATGATGGATGTTATACAAAATATACTGATAAAAAAGTAAAAGATGATCAACAATTACATGTTGAGCACGGTGAACCAATGATCTTTGGTAAAGAAAAAAATAAAGGTCTTGTTTTAGATGGATTGTCATTAAAAGTTGTAACTATAGGAGAAGAAGGTGTTAAAAAGGAAGATATTTTAATTCATGATGCAAAATGTAAAAATGATGTTATGCATCATATGTTGACTAAATTAAACTATCCGTTGGTTACCGGAATTATAAGGAGTGTTGAAGAACCAACCCTTGAAGAAAGAGAAGCTGAACTTACTGAACAAGTAAAATCTAATTCAAATTTTTCTAAAGTGGATGATTTATTTTTCTCTGGAGAAACCTATGAGGTAAAATAAAATAATATTTTTTGAAGGATGACATTGGTCATCCTTCATCTTTTTTATTCAAAATATTTTTGCCGTTTAATTTTAAGAATTTATTTCAATGGGCTACGAAGCAATTTTAGTATTATTATTAGCAGGAGTTTTTTTGATTGTTTTAGCAAATTTCTTATCTAATTTACTTTCTCATAAGTCAGATAATCCCGCAAAACGAGAACCTTACGAATGTGGTATTGAAACTATTGGTCCAACATGGATACAGTTTAAAGTTGGGTATTATCTTTTTGCAATTTTATTTTTAGTATTTGATGTAGAAGTTGCATTCTTAATACCATGGGCAGTAGTTTATAAAGAAATTGGAACAGTTGCCTTGGTAGAAATAATTATATTTTTATTTATACTAGGTTTAGGATTGGCATATGCCTGGAAAAAAAGAGCATTAAAATGGGAGTAGATAAAAGAAGTTTTTTAAAACAAATAGAGCCAGATGGGTTAAAGCAAGTGATTCCAGATGATTTTCCAGGTAAAGTAATACCGGGAGGAAATGGAGGTAATATTGTTGTAACAACTCTTGATAATGTAATAAACTGGGGTCGTTCAAATTCATTATGGCCTCTGTATTTTGGAACAAGTTGTTGTGCAATTGAAATGATGCAAACCGGTGCGCCCAGACATGACTTTTCTCGATTTGGATTTGAAGTAGCCCGACCTTCAGCACGTCAGGCTGATCTGATCATAATTGCCGGAACCATTGTAAATAAAATGGCGCCTGTATTGAGAAGATTATATGATCAAATGGCTGAACCAAAATATGTTGTTGCTATGGGAGCTTGTGCCATTTCTGGAGGGCCATTCTTTTATAATTCTTATTCTGTTGTAAAAGGAGCTGATCATATTATTCCGGTTGATGTTTATATTCCGGGATGTCCTCCACGACCTGAGGCCTTATTAGAAGGGATGATCATGTTGCAAAAAAAGATCAAAACTGAAAACATGACTAAAAAAGTGAATCCTATTGATGGATTTGATGAAGGAAAATAATAGTTTGTTATATAAAATCAAGTAAAATGAAAAATGAAGATTTACAAAATATTATAAATAGCTTTGGTGAAAATTTAGAATTTACTACAGAAGAATCTGAATTTTTAAATGTTATTGTTCCAAAAGAGCAACTTCATGAAGTTTGTGAACAGTTGAAAATAAATCCAGATTTAAAGTTTGATTATTTATATTGTTTAACAGGAATGGATTGGGGAGGTGATCTTGGTGTTATTTATCATTTAGAATCAACTGAACTCAAACATTTAGTTGTTGTAAAAGTGAAAACTGATGACAGAGAAAATCCAACATTGGATTCGGTTTGTGACATATGGAGAACTGCTGAATTCCATGAAATGGAGGTCTATGATTTTTTTGGTATAAAATTCAATAATCATCCAAATTTAAAACGTCTTTTCTTAACTCCGGATTGGGATGGATGGCCTTTGAGGAAAGATTATGTAGATGAAGCAAATATGATTATTAAATAAGTATTTCCATGGTTGAAAAAGAGATAGTAAACAAAATGAAAACGGAAGAATATTTCGTTAATATGGGGCCTCAACACCCGGCTGCTCATGGAGTGTTACGATTATTGCTAACAATTGATGGTGAAATCATCAAAAATGTAGATCCTGATCTGGGATATATCCATCGTTCAATCGAAAAAATGTGCGAACGTGATAGTTACCAACAAATAGTACACCTTACTGATAGGATGGATTATCTATCATCGCATATCAATAATGAAGCCGTATGTTTGGCTGTTGAAAAAGGTCTTGATATTGAGGTTTCTGATAGGGTAAAAGTGATCAGAACTATTATAAGTGAGTTAACACGTTTGGCCTCTCATCAATTATGGTGGGGTGTTATGGGAATGGATCTAGGTGCTTTAACTACTTATTTTTATGCCTTTAGAGATCGTGAATATATAAATGATATTTTTGAAGAGACCTGTGGTGCAAGATTGACCATGAATTATAATATACCCGGAGGTTTGATGTATGATATTCATCCGAATTTTGTAAATCGTGTTAAAGAATTTTTAGTACATTTTAAAACAAAATTACCTGAATATGATCGTTTGTTAACCGGAAATGTGATCTTTCAAAAACGAACAAAAGGCGTAGGTGTTTTAACCAAAGAAGATGCTATATCTTATGGAGCTACTGGCCCTGTTGGAAGAGGTTCAGGTTTTGCATGTGATGTTAGAAAAAAACATCCTTACAGCGCCTATGATAGGGTTGAGTTTAAAGAAGCTTTATTTACTGAAGGAGATTCTTTGGCAAGATATAAAGTAAGGATAATGGAGATGTGGGAATCGATGTCGATCATTGATCAATTGATTGATAATATTCCTGAAGGTGATATTAAAACACCAACCAAAGCAGTAATAAAATTACCTAAAGGTGAATTTTACCAAAGAGTTGAAGCTGCAAGAGGTGAATTGGGTGTTTATATTAACAGTACCGGAACTAAAAATCCGTATAGAGTAAAATTCCGTTCATCAGGATTTTCAAATTTATCGGTTTTAAACCATATAACTAAGGGTGCAAAAATAGCTGATTTAGTAGCTACAATGGCATCTTTTGATTTTGTAATTCCTGATATTGATCGTTAATAATAGCATAAGATTTTTTAATGATGAACATACCATTAAACATAACAAAAACAATACATGATTGGCTTTTTTCAATCATGCCTGAAGGAGTAGCAACTGTTACTGAATGGGTTATAGTTGCAGCAGCTTATTTAGCATTATTTGCCGTTGTAGGATTGTATCTAGTGCTTCTGGAACGAAAAGTTGCAGCATGGTTCCAATTGAGGCTTGGCCCGAATAGAGTAGGACCCTGGGGTATTTTTCAAACCATGGCAGATGCATTGAAATTAGTTTCAAAAGAATTGACAAGTAATACAAAAATTGATAAATTTTTATACAATTTAGCACCGTATTTCGTTATACTTTCTTCTTTGATTGCTATTGGCGTATTTCCTTTTTCAAGACAATTTCAAGCCTTGGATATTAATATTGGGATATTTTTCCTATTTGCAATTTCATCTATTGGTGTGATTGGAATTCTCTTAGCAGGATGGTCAAGTAATAATAAATTTTCAATGATCGGTGCAATGCGAAGTGGTTTACAGACCATTAGTTATGAGTTATCAGTTGGTTTATCAATGTTAACCATGGTGTTATTAACGGGTTCTTTGCAATTATCAGAAATAATTGAAGTACAACGTACTGGCGGATGGTTGATTATACAAGGTCATATCCCTGCTATTATCGCTTTTATGATCTTTATGATTGCCGGAACAGCTGAAACTAATAGAGCACCTTTTGATCTGGTAGAAGCAGAATCAGAATTAGGAGCAGGTTTCCATACCGAATATTCGGGAATGAAATTTGCCTATTTCTTTTTAGCTGAATTTATCAATATGTTTATTATAGCTTCTATTGCAGTTGTATTATTTTTTGGAGGCTGGTTATCACCTTTTGGAATAACCGATGATATTACCTGGTTTCCTGAATCAATTTGGTTTGTAATAAAAGTATTGGGTATCATATTTTTAATGATGTGGTTTAGATGGACGTTCCCTCGATTAAGAGTTGATCAATTGTTAACCCTAGAATGGAAATACCTATTACCAATAAATTTAGTGAACTTGGTTTTAATGGCAATTATAATTTGGTTGAACTGGACTATATAATAAATGATTTAACAAAAAATGAGTTACTTTTCAGATATATATAACGGAATAAAAACCCTGCTTACCGGAATGAGTGTAACAGGTGGGTATTTTATTCGTGCCCGTAAAGGAAGTATTACACAACAATATCCTGATAATAGAGAAACATTAAAAATGTTTGATCGGTTTAGAGGTGAGGTTGTTATGCCGCATGACGAAAATAATGAACATTATTGTACAGGATGTCAGTCGTGTGAAATTGCATGCCCTAATGGTTCTATAGAAATTGTTTGGGACAGGCAAGTAGATCCTGAAACAGGCAAGAAAAAGAAAATGATCGATAAACATATTTACCATTTAGGTATGTGTACTATGTGTGGTTTATGCATCGAATCTTGTCCTACTGATGCCATTGTTTGGGCTCAGAATTATGAGAATTCAGTATATGACAGAAAATATTTAACAAAAGTATTGAACCAACCTGGTTCAAAAGTAAAAGCAGGAATTGAAGATTAATATTATGGAAACAATTTTATTTTATATTTTATCTGCTTTGATCGTAATCTTTTCGATTGCATCAGTTTCAAGCCGTAAGATTTTGAGAGCAGTTACATATTTGTTATTCGTGTTGATAGCAATTTCAGGTATTTACTTTTTAGTAGATTACAGTTTCTTAGGAGCAGTACAATTAACAGTTTATGGCGGCGGAGTAATCGTTTTGATTATATTTTCGGTATTACTCGTACATCATATTGAATTAGAGTTAGAAGTAACACCTTTAAAGAAGAAGATAATTGCTGGATTGATTAGTGCAACTGGTTTGGGTATTACACTTTGGGCAATTTACACTTTTCCGTTTACAAATGCCACAACTTATAAAAGTATTGAAGTTGCAGATATTGGTAGAAAATTACTCGGTTATGGCGATGGTGGATTTATTTTACCGTTTGAGGTAATTAGCGTATTGTTATTAGCTGTTATAATTGGAGCAATAGTTATTGCAAAAGGAAAAAAATTAAATGAATAATTAGATAAAAATGATTGAAGGTATAAGTATTTACGAAATTTTAACCCTTTCAAGTATTGTATTTTTTATTGGGGTTTATGGTTTTTTTACCAGAGAAAATTTAATAACGGTATTGATGTCAATTGAACTTATTTTAAATGCATCTGCCATAAATTTTGTGATCATTAACACCTATTTGTATCCTGATTTTTTACAAGGTGCCGTTTTTTCAATTTTTATAATCGCAATGGCAGCTGCCGAAACCGCTTTGGCTATTGCAATTATTATTAATTTATACAAATTGGTGGCATCTGTAGAAGTGAAAGATACAGAAAGACTGAAATATTAGAAGAGATTTAATAGAAGGATAAGAATTTAAATAATAAAAAATGGATTTTAGTTATACCATATTAATTCCACTGATTCCCTTAGCACTTTTTGTGATCTTAGGTTTATTCAGTAAGAAGATACCTGCCTCAATTTCAGGATGGATGGGATCAATAGGATTGGGCGTCACTTTTGTTTTGTCTTATTATGCAGCCTATCAGTATTATTTGAATGGAAAATTGAACGGTGTATATCAACCATTTATTTATAAATATAATTGGTTGAATTTTACAGATAAGCTCCATATTGATATGGGAGTTTTAATCGATCCAATTTCAGTTATGATGTTGGTTGTAGTTTCAACCATTTCATTTATGGTGAATTTATACAGTATAGGGTATATGAAAGGTGATGATGGTTTTACGCGCTTTTTTGCCTATTTAGCATTATTTAGTTTTTCAATGTTTGGGCTGGTTTTATCAACAAATCTTTTTCAAATTTATATTTTTTGGGAATTGGTTGGTGCTTCATCATTCTTATTGATTGGTTATTATTATACAAAACCATCTGCAGTTTCTGCGGCCAAAAAAGCATTTATTGTAACGAGATTCGCTGATTTTGGTTTCTTGGTGGGAATCCTGATCATTGGATATTATACAGGTACCTGGGATTTTCAGGAATTAAATAATCCTGAAGGTTCAGTTATCACCAATTGGGCTGCTACATCTTTTATGGGATTGTCAGTAATTACCTGGGCATTGATACTTATTTTTATGGGTGGTGCAGGTAAATCAGCAATGTTGCCATTTCATATCTGGTTACCCGATGCTATGGAGGGTCCAACCCCTGTTTCGGCTTTGATTCACGCGGCAACTATGGTTGTAGCAGGTGTGTATTTAGTGGCCAGATTATTTCCGATGTATTATTTTGTAGAAGACGGATTTGCGCTACAGGTAGTAGCGTATGTCGGTGCAATTTCATCGTTATTTGCTGCAATAATTGCTCTAACACAGAATGATATTAAAAGAGTGTTGGCTTTTTCAACGATGTCGCAAATTGGTTATATGATGTTAGCATTAGGCGTGTCCGGATACCACGGGCATGATGGTTTAGGATTTATGGCTTCTATGTTCCACTTGTTTACGCATGCAATGTTTAAAGGACTTCTTTTCTTGGCAGCAGGTTCAGTTATTCATGCAATTCACAGTAATTATTTACAGGATATGGGTGGTCTAAGAAAATATTTGCCAATTACGCATATTACATTTTTAATTGCAGCTTTGTCAATTTCAGGTGTACCGCTTTTTGCAGGATTCTTTAGTAAAGATGAAATATTAGCAGCCGCTTATGAAAATAATATGTTAATTTATATCAGCAGTGTTTTTGTTGCAGGATTAACTGCTTTTTATATGTTTAGACTGTATTTTGGAATATTTTGGGGAAAAGAAAAAGAATATGAACATACACCTCATGAATCACCAATGTCTATGACAATACCAATGATGTTTTTGGCATTTATGAGTATTGCCGGCGGTTATATACATTTTAGTAAATATATATCTCCCGATCATATGCCTTTTGAAGCACACTTAAATTATTATTTAGCTGCTATTGCTTCAACAGTAGGATTGATAGGAATTGTTTTGGCATTTATTTTTTATAAAAAAGAAAATAATTTATCAGAAAGATTTTCACATGCATTTGGCGTATTTTATAAATGGACCTATAATAAATTTTATTTTGATGAGATCTATCTATTTGTTACCAAAAAGATAATTTTTGGCTTAGTTGCTACACCGGCGGCCTGGTTTGATAAAAATGTTGTCGATGCATCAATGATAGGAATTGGAAATGTTACTGAATCATTTTCTGAAAAGATTAAAGGAATGCAATCTGGAAAATTTCAGGATTATGCAATGGGCTTTATTAGTGGTGGTGTAGTGATCGCCATTGTAGTATTTTATTTATGGATAAATTAATTTAAGGATATGGATATTTTATCACTTTTTGTAATTGTACCAATTATTACAGTTATAGCTTTAGGTTTTACCAAAGACTTAAAACAATCTCGAATAGTTGCATTGGCAGGAATGCTGGTACAATTAGGTATGTCAATTAATTTGATCTTTGCCTATCTAAAAGAAAGAGCTGTCAATGATGATATCATGGTATTTGTCAAAGATATTATGTGGTTTGAACAGTTTAATATTCACTACAGTGTTGGTGTTGATGCAATATCGGTTGTAATGATCATATTAACAGCGGTAATTGTAGTAGCTGGTATATTTATTTCATGGATGGTCGATGATCTGCCAAAAGAATTTTTTATCTCTTTGATCATATTATCAACAGGAGTTTTCGGATTCTTTATTTCATTAGATCTGTTTACCATGTTTGTTTTCTACGAAATAGCCGTAATTCCGATGTATTTATTGATAGGAATTTGGGGTTCTGGTCCAAGAGAGAATTCTGCAATGAAACTAACATTAATGTTGATGGGAGCCTCCGCATTATTATCGGTTGGAATTTTCGGAATTTATTTCAATTCAAATATAGGTACAGATGGACTGCTTACATTTAATATATTAGAAATAGCACAGGTGAATATACCGGAAGCAGCACAAAATTTGTTTTTCCCAATGGTATTTATCGGGTTTGCAACTTTAGGAGCTTTATTCCCATTTCATACATGGTCACCTTCGGGTCACGCTTCAGCGCCAACTGCAGTTTCGATGTTACACGCAGGTGTTTTAATGAAATTAGGAGGATACGGTGTTTTTAGAGTTGCTATGTATTTATTGCCTATTGGAGCTCTTAATTGGTCAGATTTCTTTTTAGTTCTTGCTTCAATTGGGGTAGTTTACGGGGCTTTGGGTGCAATTATGCAAAAAGATCTAAAATATATTAATGCCTATGCCTCTGTTAGCCACTTAGGATTAGTTTTATTTGCTTTACTAATGTTTAATAAAACAGCCTGGAATGGTGCAATTATTCAATCTTTATCACATGGTTTATTAACGGCTATGTTCTTTGCTTTGATAGGAATGGTTTATGGAAGAACCCATACAAGAGATGTAGCAAAACTTGGAGGTATCATGAAAGTACTACCTTTTATTGGTGCTATTTATGTAATTACCGGTTTGGCTTATTTAGGCTTACCCGGATTTAGTGGTTTTGTTGCTGAAATGAACATTTTTGTTGGTTCTTTCCAACATGATGATACTTTTCATAGAGTATTAACAATTCTCGCAGTTTCATCAATTGTTGTTACAGCAGTTTATATTTTGAGAATGGTTGGTAAAATTATGATGGGACCGTTGAGCAATCCGGAATATGCAAATTTACCTAAAGCTACCTGGTACGAAAAAGTAGGTTTGGCAATGCTTTTGATTCCCGTTGTGATAATTGGAGTTATGCCATTTGGATTAGGTGAAATGTTAAAAGAAAGTATTCAACCGTTTTTAGAACGATTACAATAAAAATATATTAAAATGAACTGGGAAAGTTTCTTATTAATGCGTTACGAAATTGGATTGTTAGCAGTAATATTATTGTTAATTGTCTTTGAAATATTTTT
>JAOZVI010000108.1 GCA_029938265.1 Flavobacteriaceae bacterium
GACCCTTGGGTCGATTCCTATAATTGGGTTCAGGGCTTGCCCTGAGGTTTAATACTATTTATTATAGAAATTAAGAAAATTAGTTCATTCAATCTTTTAATTTTTAAATCATTCAATATTTAAATAAATGTATATTTGCTTTTTTAATTTTTAATCAGAATTATGGCAAATTTAACAAAGTGGTTAGGTGCAGGTTTAGGTTGGACATTTGGTGGTCCGATAGGTGCTATTTTAGGTTTTGTACTGGGAAGTTTTATTGATGAATTTCCGCAAGGAGATTTTATGGATTTTCAAAGACAGACCGGTGCACCAAAGGCAACAAGTTCAGGAGATTTTGAAATAAGTTTATTGGTATTGGCCGCTATTGTAATTAAAACAGATGGAGGTATAGACAAGCGTGAGCTTGAGTTTGTTAGAATTAATTTTATCAGAATGTATGGTAAAGAACGTGCTAATAGAGCTTTTAAACTTTTTAAGGGAATTATTAAAGATAAGAACATTAATACCCGCCAGGTTTGTTTGCAGATAAATCAAAATATGAATCATGCTTCACGTTTGCAATTACTTCATTTTTTATTTAATCTTGCTAAGGCGGATGGAGCGGTTACTGAAGCTGAAATGAATAAAATCTATACTATTTCAGGATACCTTAATATTAATGTCTATGATTTTAATAGTATCAAAGCGATGTTTTATAATGAAGTTGACAGCTCATATAAAATTCTAGAAATAAAAAAATCGGCTACTGATAGTGAAGTAAAAAAAGCATATCGAAAAATGGTAAAAAAATACCATCCTGATAAATTACGTGGTTTGGGTAAAGAACATATCAAAGGTGCTGAAGAAAAATTCAGAAATGTACAAAAAGCCTATGAGCAGATTCAGAAGGAACGAGGGATTTAGATTTCTAACTACATTGCTTATAAACAAAAAGAAGTAAGAAGAAGAAATTTTTAATACACAGTTAAGGCTATTTTTTTCATTATTTTGGTTCAATTCAGGTGTAAATAAATATGTTACCGAGAATAGAAAATTATCTTACTTTTCATAATTTTAGTAGTAATATCTGACTAAAGATCTTTTTGTTAAAGGATATTTTTGTAAAGTATCATGCTTGGTTAATTATAAGAATCAGAGCATCACTCAAAGAAAAACCTTGACTAGAAATTTGAAAAGATCAAACATTTATCATTTTCCCATTTCCCTTTTAATGAATCTGTAAATATCTTTTTACCTTCACATGTTAAAAAATTACCGGAAGTATCTTTTTTAAGAATTTTCATCTTACCGGTTTTAATTTCATTGATTACAATATTGATCATTACCTTTTTAGAAACATTCGGATTTTGAATGCTTAGTTCCGCTCCCATTTCATTATTGTGTAAATCCATTTCAGTAGATGGTTTATCGGGCACAAAGCCATCTTCTTTTTTATTTTTCTTATATGTTTGATAATTTCCTTTTTCGTGAGCTTCTCCCAATTTCAATGCTGCTTTATTACCTATTTCCCGACCTAATCTGGCCATCCAAAAGCTGTGTTTAAAAGCATCTAGTAAGCCACCATTAATGTCGGTATCTAAAACATTGACCTTTTTAATTGAATCTGTAACGCTAAGTGTTTCTTTAGAAATTTTCAGTGCTTTTTTTGCTTTAAAAGGATGAAAAAAAACCCAACACTTTTCAGGAGTACTCAAGTCAAAAAAACTTTTATACGTTGTTTGAGAATAAGAATGAAAACTAATGAAGAATAAAATGATCAAGATTTTTTTCATAGACAACAATCTGTTATTTTATCTTAAATCCTTTTGTAACTCCTTCAAGTTCTATAGTATAAGTTCCTTTTGGTAAATAATATTTATCATTCTTTCTTTTATCAATTTTGATGCCTTTATGCTTCTTTTGATAGGCTTTCAATCCTTTTTCAGAAAAAGTTAAATCGTATTTTTCAAAATTAAATCCTTTTTCAGCATTTACTTTAAAAGATTTTAAAACAATCTTGTCTTCGGATTTGATCTGAATAGTTTTACTTCCTCCTTTTGAAGTATAATAAGGAATTTCAAATTTTGGTTCATTTGGTTCTGACCAGCTACTCCAGGAATTACCCCAATTTTTAGAATACCGCACATCATCAATAGATAAAATCTCCAAATCTTTATCTTTTATGTTTGTATATTCTTGTAAAGCAGCTATTTTAGTCTTATATATCGATCTACCGTGTGTTCCAATTACCAGGTCTTTGGCCTCTTTTTGTATTACAAGGTCGTGAACAGCAACTCGTGGAATGGCATTTTCTAAAATTTGCCAGGTCAAACCTTTATCAAAACTAATATGTACGCTTTGATCGTTTCCTAAGTATAAGATATTTTCATCTGTTGGATCTTCTTTAATTACATTAACCGGAGATTCAGGCAGATTATTACTAATATTTTTCCAGCTATTGCCATAATCTTCTGAAACAAAAACATAAGGTTTAAAATCATCATTTCTATATCCGTTAAGGGTTACATAAACTCTCTCTTTTTTATGTTGAGAAGCAATTACTCGAGAAACCCAAAGATTCTGAGGTAATTTAGCCGAAATATTTGTCCAATTTACACCTCCATTTTTACTAACATGAACCATTCCGTCATCGCTACCTACATACAGCAAACCAAATTGAAACGTACTTTCAGAAATTGAGGTTAAAGTGCCAAAAGGAACATTTCCTTTTTTACTTCCTTTGGTTAGATCATCTGAAATTGCAACAAAGTCTGCACCTCTTTTCATTGACCTATGTAATTTATTACTACCTAAATACAAGATATCCTGATTGTGCGGTGATAATAAAATTGGAGTTTGCCAATTATATCTAAAAGGATTCTCTCCCAGATCATGTTGAGGCTGAATTCGTTTATTCTTTTTGGTTTTGGTATTGATTCTAAAATAATTTCCAAATTGAAAACCTGTATAAACTATACTGTCATTTCTATTATCTATTTGCACATGCATTCCGTCACCGCCCATGATACCTTTAAAAGGATAATTTCCGGTCTGATGCCAAGAAGTAGATTCACTATTATTACCCGGACCCATCCAAACTCCATTATCCTGCAAACCTCCATAAACATTATAAGGCTTTTGGTTATCTACATTTACAGTATAAAATTGTCCAACTTCGGGTTGATTATTTTTTATCCAGCTTTCTCCATCATCATAAGTGATATTAACACCACCATCATTTCCGTTAATTAAATGTCCATTTAAATTTGGGTTGATCCACAAAGCGTGATGATCAGCATGAACATTATCTTTACTGATAGATTTAAATGATCTTCCACCATCTTCCGAGGTTAATAGGGGCACTCCATAAATATATATTTTATCCTTATTTTTTGGATGAACATGGATCATTCCAAAGTAATAACCATACGAGTAATACAGATCATCAATAAATTTTTCATGTGTTTTTTTCCAGATTTTTCCACCATTATCACTTCTGTAAACCTGAGCGCCAATAACTGGAGTATCAAAAAGATCATTATTAGCATTTTCCAGATATTTTGCAAGATCAGAAGGCTGAACTTTACCTTCTTTCACCATAGTTTTCACATTTTTTGCATTATATTTTTTAGGGAAACGATTACTTTTTAAATATTCATTTAATTTTTTATCATCTAGTTTTGCAAAAGAAGTTTTATCCATTTGTTTAAAATCTTCTTTTTTAATGTCATTCCCACTTTTGTGGGAATCTTTTTCTTTTACACTTTTTTCTCTTCTGTTTTGATTATCAACAATTGCATAAACAGTATTTTCATCAAAGGCAGCTATACCAATTCTCCCAACTCCATTTCCGGTTGGGAAGCCACTTTTATCATCTGTTATCTTTTGCCAGTTATCACCGCCATCAATACTTTTATAAATTCCTGAATTCTCACCACTGCCTTTAAAATTCCATGCTTTTCTATCTCTTTCCCAGGCGGATGCATAAATGATCTTATTATTTCCGGGAACAAAATCCATGTCAATAATTCCTGTATTTTCGTCAATAAACAAGGTTTTTTTCCAATTTTTTCCACCATCAGTTGTTTTAAAAATTCCGCGTTCAGCATTTGGCGTATATAAATGCCCGATAACACCAATGATAACCTCATCCGGATTATTTGGATTAATTAAAATCCGACCAATGTGGTGCGAATCTTTTAATCCCATATTTTGCCAGGTTTTACCTTGATCAGTACTCTTTAATATACCAATGCCTGAATATGATGAACGTGACGAATTACTCTCGCCGGTACCAACCCAAATTACTCTGCTTTTCCAATCAACAGCTATATCACCAATATTTTGAGTAGGTGAATTATCCATAACCGGAGTAAAAGTTGTTCCGTTATTTTGAGTATGCCATAACCCGCCTGAGGCATAAGCAACATAAAACTCGGTTGGATTATTTGGATTTATATCCAGATCAACTACGCGTCCGCTCATGATTGATGGACCAATTGAAGTGAAAGCAATATTTTGAACGATAGATTCTTGCGCATAAATTCCGGTTATGATCAAGAAAACAAAAAGGGAATTAGAAAATTTTTTCATTATTACATTTTTAATTTCTGTATAAATATAAATAAAAAAACTCGTATAGATTTTAACCTATACGAGTTATCTTTTTAAAAATAATAACTTAATTATCAATATTTATATAATCGTCGTATTCAATTTCAAAATTTATTTTATGATTAGCTTCTTCACCTGCTAATTTCGTAAAAATTATTTTCAATTCTTTTGTTGGCGCTGATTTTGCCAAACGCTTATATAATTTAAAGGCTGCTTTTTCTCTTTTCATCGCTAATATCAATGCGTCTTGATAAGTCATTTTACTTTTGGTATTTGATTTAACCAGATAATCGCTCATTTTCATATCGATGATATCTTCTTTCTTTACTTCAAATTTTCCTTCATCCTTAATTTTTTTGAGTCTTGCTTCATGACCTCTTTCTTCTTTTGAGAATTTTTCAAAAGTTTCTTTCATCGATTTGGTTTTGGCTTGCCCGGAAAGGTTTTCATAAAATTCAGCAGCTCTAATTTCATTGGTTATTGCGAAATCAAGTATTTCATCTATTGATCTAAAATTATCCATATTCTATATATTTAGAATGTAAATTTAATAAAAAATTGTATAAATTAGATTAAGTTATTTGTTTTCTATTATTGTTTCCAAACAAATGATTAAATTTGTTAAATACATTTAAAATCGACTCCCATGAAATACTTACCCATTGATTCAGATCTTTTTATTAAAAACAGAAAAAAATTTGCCAAAAAAATGAAATCCAAATCTATGGCAATTTTTAATTCTAATGATATTTATCCCATAAGCGCAGATAGCACTTTGCCTTTTGCACAACATCGTGATATTTTTTATTTATCAGGTGTAGATCAGGAAGAGAGTGTATTGGTTATTTTTCCTGATTGCCCTAAAAAGGAACACCGTGAAATATTATTTTTAAAAGAAACCAGTGATCTTATTGCTATCTGGTATGGTAAAAAATTAAATAAAGAAGAAGCCTATGAAACTTCAGGGATAAGAACTGTTTACTGGCTTCAGGATATGGATAAAGTTTTGTTTGAATTGATGACCCAGGCAAAGAAAGTTTATATCAATACTAATGAGCACTACCGCGCCAGTGTAGAAACTGAAACAAGAGAAGCCCGATTTATAAAAGAACTCCAAATAAAATATCCTGCACACACATATTTGAGAAGCCAGCCAATTTTACAACGGTTACGATCAGTAAAAGAACCCCAAGAGATTGCTTTAATTCAACAGGCATGTAAAATTACCGAAAAAGGCTTTAGAAGGATCTTAGATTATGTAAAACCAGGTGTTTGGGAATATGAAATTGAAGCTGCTTATATTCATGAATTCTTAAGAAATCGCGCCGATGGATTTGCTTACACTCCAATAATCGCTTCCGGTTATGGTGCCTGTGTATTACATTATATTGAAAATGATAAGGAGTGTAAAGAAGGAGATGTAATATTGATGGATGTTGGTGCAAGTTATGCAAATTACGCCAGTGATATGACCAGATGTATTCCTGTTTCAGGAAAATTTACAGATCGGCAAAAAGATGTTTACAATGCTGTTTTACGTGTTAAAAAAGCAGCAGCCAAATTGTTAAAACCAGGAGTTATCTGGGCAGACTATCATGTAGAAGTTGGAGAAATTATGACCAAAGAACTAATCGGTTTAGGCTTGATCACCAAAGAAGATGTAAAAAATGAAGATTCAAAATGGCCTGCTTATAAAAAATATTTTATGCACGGAACCTCACATCATATGGGATTAGACACGCACGATTATGGTATTTTAACGAAGCCTATGAAAGCCGGAATGGTATTTACTGTTGAACCGGGAATCTATATTCCTGATGAAAATTTAGGTATCAGAATAGAAGATGATTATGTGATCCAAAAAAAAGGTGAACCAATCAATTTAATGAAAAATATTCCTATTGAAGTGGAAGAAATTGAAGCTTTGATGGCTGCTGCTAAGAAGAGTCATTAGATTATTAATCTGAGTTCGAGCTAAGATTTATCTCAGGTTATTTGTATTCAGGGTTTCACTTATAAGTGAAACCCTGAATTTTTAAAATACATTTTCAATCACTTTTTAATTAGTGAGATCAAACCTCCTATAAGCACATAGCTAATCACTAAAAACAATATACCAAACTTGATCACTGCCGCATAATAAGCTGTCAAACTCCATTTTAGCTGTAAATCGCCCAACAATAATTTTATAAGAGCAATATTTTCAATAATATCAAAAAAAGCAGCGATAAAAGGAGTGGCAACAATAATATAATTCAAACTCTTTTTAGCAATATTTACAAACAACTTTTCACTAATTTTATAAATCAGTATCGACAAGAAAGAAGCATAGATCAGCAAGAATAGAAAATCAAAACCCAGACTCAACCCGGCAGCTGCTTTTGCTGTAGCATCCCATGAATTTATTATTTCAACGGATATATAAGACTCCTTTGCCAATTCAAAAGATAAGATCCCGTTTTTTGACACATCAGTTATTAAAAAATTATCAAAATAACGCATTACTGTAACAGACAGTAACAATATTAATAGTAAAATCAAAATTTGATTCCTTTTTAGTGAGCTAATTATTTTAAACATAAATAATGATTCAATTTTTGATAAATATACTTAATTTAGCTATATAATTCTTTTAGAAATGGCCAGCTTAAAATATAAAAATATTAACCTTCATTATACAATTAAAGGAATTGGTTCAACTGTAGTGCTACTCCACGGATTTTTAGAAAATGTATCTATGTGGGATGAAATTATTCCGCATTTAGCTAAAAAAAATACAATAATTTCTATTGATCTTTTAGGTCATGGACAAACCGGAAATTTAGGCTATATCCATAGCATGGAAGAACAAGCAGATATGGTCAAATTTGTTTTAGATCGTTTAAAATTGCCAGCGTATATTTTTATCGGACATAGTATGGGCGGTTATGTGGCATTAGCTTTTGCAGAAAAATATCCAAAAAATATAAAAGGAATATGTTTGATGAATTCCACTGCTACGGCTGATGATGAGGAAAAAAAATTAAATCGTGACAGAGCAATTCAGGCAGTAAAAAAATATCCGGGTACTTTTGTTAGACTGGCAATACCAAATCTGTTTTCTGAAAATAACAAAACAGTTTTTGCTGATAGAATAAAAGAAATAACAATTGAGGCTTTAAAAACCTCTCAGCAAGGGATTATTGCAGCCATGGAAGGTATGAAAGTTAGAAAAGACCGGACTTCAATTCTGCAGTTTTCTCCTTTTCCTTTATCGATGATCATTAGTAAACAAGACCCCGCATTAGAGTATCAAACGCTCATTGATCAAACAAAAAATACTTCGGTCTTAATTCACGAGTTTCCGGATGGGCATATGAGTCATGTTGAAAATAAAGAGGAATTGATTTCTGTTTTCCAAAATTTTATTTAAATATAAATATAAAATTTCTTCTTCAATTAGATTATTTAACTATACCAGTTT
>JAOZVI010000109.1 GCA_029938265.1 Flavobacteriaceae bacterium
CCTTCTTTCACCAAAACAGAAAACAGCACATTTTCAGCAGCTCTACCTTGATGTGTAGGTAAAAAATATTCAAATCCGGTAATTTTATTTACGGTATCTTTTAATTTTAAAAATGATTGAGATCCGGCATAGCTTTCGTCACCTTCCATCAATGCACCCCACTGCTTATCGCTCATAGCACCTGTACCTGAATCAGTTAACAGATCAATATAAACTTTATCAGAAGATAGATTAAATAAGTTATAGTGTGCTTCTTTAATCCATTTTTTACGTTGTTCAACAGTGGATCTTTTAATGGTTTCTACCATTTTTATTTTATAGGGTTCTGCGTAAGGTAGTTTCATGGTCTTAAAGTTAAAAGTTAAAAGTAAAAAGTTGTTTGGCAGATAAATTAATTACAATCATTAAATTTTAAAAAATGCTTATTGCATTGGGCTTTTGATTTTTATAAAAATTGACTTTTGCATTTTTCGTAAAAAAAAAGTAATTACTAAACACAAATTTAAAATATTATTTTTAAACCTTATCATTAATTGTGAATTACTTAATTTTTTATTTTCCTTTTAAATAATATTAAAAAATGTAAATTTGCATTCATAAAAAAGAAAATTATGCACAATAAGAATATAAAACTTGTTATTGCCGGATTAATAATTATTTGGTCGGTTTTTGAATTTGTCAAAGGCCATATTTGGAATGGTATTTCAATTTTATTATTGGCGGGGATATTTATATTTTTTTACTTTAAAAATGAAATTCTGTTACTGGCTTTCATGAAATTGCGTAAGCAAGATATGGAAGGTACGGCAAAACTTCTTGATAAGATTAAAAATCCATCATCAGCTTTGTTAAAAAAACAAGAGGGTTATTATAATTTTTTACGTGGAATTACTTTGTCTCAAGTCAATTTAACACAAGCCGGAAAACACTTTAAAAAAGCATTAGATCTAGGTTTATCTATGGATCATGATAAAGCTATGGCAAAATTGCAATTAGCAGGTATTGCAATGACAAAAAGAAGAAAAAGAGAGGCAATCAATTTAATTGCTGAAGCAAAGAAATTAGACAAACATGGTATGTTGACCGATCAAATTAAAATGGTCAAACAACAAATGAAAAAGATTTAATTTTCTAATTGCAATTATCTATCTTAATTTAATACCTCATAGATAGAGATTTTTTAAACTTACAATATTATGAAAACTCGAAGAAATTTCATCAAACTTTCTGCTTTAGGAAGTGTTGGTTTGGTTGCAAATTCTGCTTTAGCAGGCAACAATGATTTAAATAATGATCTGTATAAAAATCAAAAAAAGATAACTAAACCAATTATTATTTCTACATGGAATCACGGTATGGCTGCCAATGAGGCTGCATGGAAGATATTATCTAACAATGGAACTGCTTTAGATGCAGTTGAAGCTGGCGTTAGAGTTACCGAATCTGATCCCAATAATACAAGTGTTGGTTTGGGTGGATTACCTGATAGAGATGGTTTTGTAACACTTGATGCCTGTATTATGGATCAACATAATAATTGCGGTTCTGTTGCTTTTTTACAAGATATTGAAAACCCTATTTCAGTTGCCCGTAAAGTTATGGAAGATACAAATCATGTTATGTTGGTGGGAGAGGGAGCGCAACAATTTGCTTTTGAAAAAGGGTTTAAAAAAACGAATTTACTAACAAAAGAATCAAAAAAAGACTGGGAGATCTGGAAACAAAAATCAAAATATCAGCCCTTTATCAATAGTGAAAATCACGATACAATTGGTATGTTGGCTTTAGATGAAAAAGGAAATTTATCGGGTGCGTGTACAACCAGTGGTATGGCTTATAAATTACATGGTAGAGTAGGAGACTCACCTATTGTTGGAGCAGGATTATTTGTTGATAATGAGATTGGTGCAGCCTGTGCAACAGGGGTAGGTGAAGCGGTTATCAGAATTTCGGGTAGTGCTATTGTTGTTGAATTGATGCGTAACGGAATGTCGCCAAATGATGCTTGTAAAGAGGCCGTTAATAGGATTATTAAAAAACATAAAAGTTTAAAAAATCTGCAGGTTGGTTTTATTGCTTTGAATAAAAATGGCGAAACTGGTGGATATAGTGTTTACTCTGGGTTTAATTATGCATCACATACGCATGATTACAATAAAATGATCGATGCTAAATTTTATAGGAAAGAATAAAATATTTAAAACCTGAGTGTTAGCTAAGATTTATCTCACAGAAAGCCAATAGCGCACTAAGTTTAAAGCTTTAACCCACAATTGTAACAAAATTCAGCTCCATCTTTATGATTTTCAGCTGAGCAATGTGAGCAAGATTGTGTATTTAAAGAAACGTTCTTAGGATTTAGTTTGGTAAATTCAGCTGTAACAATTCCGGTAGGAATAGCAATAATACCATAACCTAAGATCATAACCATACTGGCTAAAAACTGTCCGAAAGCTGATTGAGGTGCGATATCACCATATCCAACAGTTGTTAATGTAACAATTGCCCAATAAACGCCACGTGGAATACTTGTAAACCCACTTTGATCTCCTTCTATCAGATACATTAATGTTCCGATAATAATACATATAACCAAAACAGCCGAGATGAATACTAATATTCTAAACCTGCTTGCTTTTAGTGCTTTACTTAGGTTATCTGTTGCACCAACATATCTTGCTAATTTGAGTATTCTGAATACTCTTAATAATCGTAAAGCTCTAATGGCAGCTAGGTAATGACCACCTCCAATTATTAATGATAAGTATTTTGGAGCTGTGGATAATAAGTCAATAATTCCATAAAAACTAAAAATATATTCTTTAGGTTTTTTTACGCTTACAATTCTTAAAATATATTCAATGGTAAATAAAATGGTAATAATCCATTCAGAGATATTAAAGAAATCGTGATATTTTTGATCATAATCTCTAACACTTTCCATCATGACCAAAGCAATACTAGCAATAATTAACCACAATAGAACAACATCAAATAATTTACCTACTTTTGTATCGGCTTCATAAATTATTTCGTGCAACTTTTCTTGCCAGTTATTTTTTTTTGAATCGTTTTCCAAGAAACTATATTTTTTCTAAATTTATAAAAACAATATTAAAATCTGATAATTTTTTCGACTTTTTCTTTTTGCAAGTAAGAATTGATGATATTGTTGTATTTATTAGAATATTTATTAAAAGAGATCATTGAACGCAATATTTCAATATTGGTTATCTGGTAATTTAGATCGGTAAAACCATAGCCTTTAAATTCGTTATTTTCAATTAAAAGTACTGATTTTTCAGATACATCTTTCCCTTTGTCAATTAAGATCATATTTGGATTGCTAAATCCAAAATTAAACTTATTATGGTTAAGTTTGGGATTATATCTTGGTTTGTGAATTGTTATTTCTTCATAAAATTTAATTTGCATTACCAGTTTACTTCCTGTTTCTTCGTAAGTAATCGATAACATTTCTTTTTGCATTTTTCGCATATTTTTTGAAGTTCGTAAAAACAATTTATTTACACTTCTTTTCAGGTTTTTTCCTTTACCAATATAAATTATCTCACCTTTATATTTATGAACATAGAATACACCTGTAGAAGTTGGTAAAGCATCTAAGATCTTAAGTAATTTTTGTGATAGGTCTCTTTGATTTCCTGTTTTAACAGTATTTTTTACAATTTCTTTATGTGTGTCTTTTAATAATAATAATTCAAAAAGTTTAATAGTAGCCAATGCATCTCCATTTGCCCGATGCCTGTCACTCATTGGAATACCAACTTTTCTACATAATTTCCCTAAACTATATGATTCTAGTCCGGGTATTAATTTTTTGCTTAATTCAACTGTGCAAAGTATAGGAAGTTGAAAATTATAGCCCAGGCGACGAAATTCAGTTTTCAGGATCCTGTAATCAAAATTGGCATTATGTGCCACCATGATGCAATCATTGGTTATCTCAACAATTCGTTTTGCTATTTCATAAAATTTTGGTGCATTTCGCAGCATGTTATCGTTGATCCCAGTGAGTTGAACAACAAAAGGTTGTATATCTCGTTCGGGATTTACCAGACTTATAAATGAATCTACAATTTCATGTCCGTCATATTTATGAATGGCAATTTCAGTAATACCCTCTTCATTATATCTTCCTCCGGTAGTTTCTATGTCAATTATTGCGTACAAATGTTCAAAGTGTAAAGTTTAAAATACAAAGTTTAGCGTTATATTATTATCTTTTATCTACTACAAGTCTGTTTTCCCTATTGGCAATTTCCCATGCGGTATAAAAAATTAATTTAGTTCTTTTGGCCAATATTTCATAGTTTATTTTATCAGGAGTATCCGTGGGTTTATGGTAATCTTCATGTACGCCATTAAAATAAAAAATTATTGGAATTTTATTTTTAGCAAAATTATAATGATCGGATCTGTAATAAAATCTATTTGGATCACTTTCTTCATTATAAGTATAATCTAATTTTAATCCAATGTATTTATTATTAACATCTTCTGATAAATTGTGTAGATCACTACTCAATTTATCGGCACCAATCAAATATACATAATTTGGATTGTTTTTATGTTTTTTATCAATCCTTCCAACCATATCGATATTCAAATTACTTACAGTATTTGATAATGGAAAAATTGGGTGGACAGTATAATATTTTGAACCATATAAACCTTCTTCTTCACCGGTAAGATGTAAAAATAATATGGATCGTTTAGGGCCATTTCCGTCTAATTCTGCTTTTTGAAATGCTTTTGCAATGGCAAGTACTGCTGATGTTCCTGATGCGTTATCATCGGCTCCGTAATATATCTCATCACCTTTATTTCCTAAATGATCATAATGAGCTGATATAATTAATAATTCATCTGGTTTTTCGTTTCCACGGATGTAAGCTATAACATTTTCACTACTCGAATTTGATTCCTGTTTAATAAATTTATGGGGAATTTCCTGGTAATAATTATCATAGCCAACTGGTGGAGAGATACCTAATTCTCTGTATTGCTCTGCTATATATTTGGCAGCAATTTTCTGACCTTTTTCACCGGTTCTTCTCCCTTCTAAAGTATCTGATGCTAAGATATATAGGTGTTCTTTTAAGTTGGAAGTATCAATCTCTAAAGCATATTTAAAAGAGGTTTCATCATTATTTACATTGGTCTTTTTACCAGATACACAAGATATAAGTGCAATTGCTAAAAACAGAATTAAAATTTTATTCATTTGTTTTATTTGATGTATAAAGATCAAAAATAGTCAAAATTTGATTTACAAAAGTTTAGTTTGATAAAAATGCATCAAATAAATTTTGTAATTTAAGTTAATATTTATACAAAGTTGAATGATAAACAACTTGTTTCTTAAGATGTTAAGTTAAAGAAAATGTTTAAAAGATTATTGAAAATATTTTTATTGTTTTAGGATTCGTATTTTATATTTAACCATTTATCTTTCCAAATAGTTAGGATGGCAATAAAAAAAATAATTGTAATAATAGTTAGAGTAATTCCTATATGCTTGATAAGATTATACTGATGATCCAAAATAAAAGAAAGACTAAATAAAATTATAATACCCCACTAAAAGGGGCCATTTTATTTAAAAACTTATTGCAAGTAATAATAATTGTATTTTTATTTTTTTTCAAAGCAATGGTTTTACTACTTGTCCATAGTAATTTTGCTTTAATAAATTTACTGTTCTCAGAAATTTCCAGTGTTTTTTCCTCGTTGTTTTTTAATTCAGTGAATTCTTTACTGTCCAGCAATATTTTATAAACGGAATTCTTACTAAAACTTTCTTTTGGTCTTTTTAAAGTAATTTTTTTCATGAGGGTTGCAAACTATGTTAATACTTATAAATATAATAAAGTGACGGTATAAAATCAGAACTGTTCTATTTGAAACAAATAAGCACTAATGATTTTTAATTAATTGGCTCTATTAATTAAAAAAAGACTTAAGTTTGTTTTAAGTTTGGTGTTCCATATTTTTAAAAATTGGAATTAAAATGGGAATCCAGTTAAATTCTGGAGCTATACCCGTAGCTGTAAACCTTTATAAACTTTTTCAATCTTCGTCACTGTTTGATAATAAAACGGGAAGGCGTGAAAAAAGAGAGGTAAGCCAGAAGACCTGCCAGATCATATTTTTAGTAACTGGAACTTCGGGATAAAAGTTTAGGAATAATAAATTTTCCAAACAATTTTCGAATTAAAAACAGTAATTAACAGGTTGATATTTAAAAATATATTTTGGTGAGTATTCTCCATTTTGGATTTTATTACCCTATTAACATAAAATTATGAAATACAAAATTATAGTTGTAATTGCATTTGTTTTGCTATTTACATCATGTAACAAAAATAATTATAATAAAAGCAACATCAATGATGATGGTTTGAAAATAGTTTCTCTTGTTCCATCTATAACAAAAGAACTTGTTGACCTTGGACTAAAAAATAATATAGTTGGAGCAACTTCTTATTGTGATATTTCAGCATCAAATAAGAAACTGATAGTTGGTGATGCTGTTACAGTTAATATTGAAAAGGTTTTACTACTTGAGCCTGATATCGTTTTCGCTTCTGATTTGACAAAAGCCAATACGATTACTACCTTATCTAAAAATGGGATCAAAGTACATAAACTTAAAAAAATGAGGTCATTTGATGATATATGCAATCACTTTGAAGAACTTGGAATACTTGTTAATAAAAAAAATGAAGCAAAATCAATCATACAAAAATCTAAATCCAAAATAGATAGTCTTGTTTCTTCTGTTCCAAAAAATAAAGACAGTTTAAATATGTTTTTTCAGATTGGTGCAAAACCGGTATTTACAGTCATTCCCAATACTTTTATGGATGATTATATTACTTTTGCAGGTTGTAAGAATATAGCAGCTGATTTAACCAAAATTACTATTAATAGAGAAACAGTACTAAATCGGAACCCAGATGTTATTTTTATTATAAGTATGGGTGTTGCAGGGGATAAAGAAAAAAATATTTGGGAGAGTTATCAAGAGTTAAATGCATCAAAGAATAAAAAAATATATATAGTTGATGCAAATATTGTAGCTACTCCAACTGTTCTTTCTTTTACAAAAGCATTGGAATCTATTATTAATCATCTATATAATAATTAAAAAATAGGTAAAAAAGAAAAGAAATATTTGTTATTGAATACTGGTAATTATTATTCTCATTTTTGTCAAGTGAAAAATAAAACCATTTTAATGAGATATGCTTTTCATAAGTGAAATAATAAGATGAATTTAAAATATATAAAACAGATCTTTTTTATTCTGGCAATGTTTGTTTTACTCCTATTTGTTGCATTTCTGGCATTGTCTATTGGTGAGATCAATTTTACTTTAACAGAATTGATAACTATTTTTAAAAATAAATCAGGTATTGAATATACAATAATTAACAATATTCGTTTGCCTCGCATTATTCTTGGAATCGCAGTTGGAGGAGCTCTTAGTCTTTCAGGTGTTATTTTACAGGGTGTATATAGAAATCCGCTTGTTGAACCCTATACCTTAGGTATTTCCGGAGGAGCATCACTGGGTGTGGCAGTTACCATTATTTTTAATTTGAATTTAATTATTGGAGTTTATATGCTCCCTTTATCAGGTTTTATCGGTGCAGTGGTCACAACTTTTTTGGTTTATATTTTAGCGGTTAGAAAGAATTATTACAATATCAATAAGATGTTATTGATTGG
>JAOZVI010000110.1 GCA_029938265.1 Flavobacteriaceae bacterium
TAAATTGATCACCGGTACTAAAAAAGTTTTGAGCTTCAGTAATTGATAAATAAACAGTTCGTCTGTTCATTTCAGGAATCGGTAGTTTTAATATCCCCTTTACATGGAATAATCCTGCTGCAGTTGCTCCGTGATACCCCGAAGAGAACAAGACCAGAGTATCATTAATATTTATTTTTAAGAATTTAGCTAATTCTTCGGCTACCAAAACAGATCTATCATCAGCATTAATAAAATCACCTTGCTGTAGATATGATTTTATTTTGGTCATTTTATTTTCCTTTTCAGGAGAAATTCCCATTACTGCAACTCCTTTAGTAGCATCTCCGGAAGAAGCCAAAGCAAAAGACTCTAATCTTGGTATGATAATATTTATTCTTGGATCAGATTCAAGGTCTTTTATTTTTTGTTGATCGAAATCAAAAATATTATTGATATTCTTGTCATCCCAATATCCTTTTTTTTGAATTTGGATATAACCCGAATAAGATTCAATAGCATTTTCTTTCATCTTGGCATAAGAACCAACTTGAAAGCCTCGCATAATGATAGCAAAGAATAAGGCAAACATAATGGATGCTATCGTTATTAAAGTACGCCTTTTATTTCGCCATATGTTTCGCCAGGCTATTTTTAAAATGGTTTTCATAAATAATTTATCTAATCTTTTTCATCTTTTGTTGTGAGAAGAACGATTCAGGTAGATTAACATCAAATTTAATATCCTGTATATAAAGTACTGTTTTTTTACCTTCTTCGTTTGCCGGAATTATTTCAATCCTCGTAGGAATCAATCTCCCATCCATTTTTTTAAAATCATAAGCAAAATCACTTTTTACCAATTCATCATCCTCATCATAATATTCTGATCTTACCTGAATATATTCGTCATCTTTACTTATCCATTTATAAATTTTACCCCAAATAACCGCTGCTTCTTCTTTAGGAATCATTTCGATTTTATAGGTATCAAAACCTTCTACTTTCTCATCACCAACAATTTTATGGTTATAATCATAAACTATTGAGCTTTCTTTTAAAATATCATCATTGGTATAATCAGAACCCATCCAACCCTGCGACATCATTGAAGCAGGAATTTTAATCATTCTGCTAATTGAAGGCATCCAGTTCCACATTTCAGTTTTTCGTTTCATAAAAACCTGACCTTTTTCTTTTGCAGGTGCAGTAATATAGGTCATTGAATAATCCATACCTCTACCCCAGCTCTTCATCGTGACAGATCTTTTCCAGGTTGGGCGGATAATTTGCATCTCCATAGTTGATGTATTTGTTTTCCCCCTCATCTTTTCATCTGCTCTCTTGATGATCTCTTCGGCTGTAATATCATATTGAGCTGAGACACTAGCTGAAATCAATACAAAAAACGATAATAAAACAACATTAAATTTTTTATTCATCTTATTCACTATTTAAATTTTTCTATTAATCTGTTTACAATTTCATCCAGAGGATAATTATCACCCATCATTATGTAACCAAGCGAAATACCATCAATTGCACTTCCTAATAACAAGGCAGTTGCACCTGAATTTTCATCACCTTTACTTTTAAAATATCCTTCAAATATTGTCATATACTGCTCTAAAAAAGGTAGAAAAACCTTATTAAAAAGTGCACATACCTTAGGTTGCGCAACTAAATTATAATACAATTTCCAAAATGTTTCATTTGTTTTAATCATTTCAAAATTTGAGCGTATCATCTTTGAAAACTCTTCTTCTGTTTTAATTATGCTTTGATCATGAAGAGGTTCTGCCATATGATTCAAACCATAACGCAATACACCCTCAAGCAAATCATCTTTACCTTCAAAATAATTATATAAATTGCCTTTAGAAACCTTTGATTTTACAGCAATTGATTGCATTGAAGTATTGTTATATCCCTTCTCAGAAAAAAGTAAAAGAGCCGATTCTATGATCAATTTCTCTTTTATTTGCTTTAACTTTTCAATCTGTTTTTCAGTTCTTGGTGACATTGATAATAATTTATGACTGACCGGTTAGTCAAAGGTATAAAAAGATTTGAACAATTAGCATTTTTTAAATTTTTTTTTTGAAATTCAATTATATTTTTCCCAAGAAAAAAGAAAAGGATTAATTAAAAAATGCTATTTTTAGACTGAATTCTTTTAACTTAAAAAAGTATGGCGCACTTTGATGAAAAGGCTCAAAACTGGGATAACGATATTACAAAAGTAGAACGAGCAAATATATTTGCCAGAGAAATCTATAATTTTATCCAACCTGACAGGTTGATGAATGCTTTGGAGTTTGGATGCGGAACTGGCTTATTGAGTTATCAATTAAAAGATATATTTAATACGATAACGCTCGTCGATATATCTGAAGGAATGATTACGGTTTTAAATGAAAAGTTAAAAGCCAATAACATTAAAAACCTTTACCCTATTCAAACAAATTTGCTAGAAGATAAAATCGATATTGATGATTTTGATGTTGTTTACACTTTGATGACCTTACATCATATCATTGATACCAATAAAATTTTAAAGGTCTTTCATTCACTTTTAAATACAAATGGTTATTTGTGTATCGCTGATCTGGTAAAGGAAGATGGTAGTTTTCATCCTCCGGATTACAACTTTGAAGGTCATTATGGTTTTGACAAAGAAGCCTTAAGTTTACTTCTGATTGCTAATGGATTTGAAGTTTTAAATTATAATATAAGCTATGTGATAGAGAAAAAAGATAACGATATAATAAAGAAATATCCATTATTTTTAATGATATGTAAAAAAGAACCATAAACTAATATCAATATTTAATTATTCTTAAAAAATATCTTATTAGATAGAATATTGCTTAAATTTATACAGAATTTATAAACTGTATCCTCATGAATAAAAAATTCAAAGTAAAGGTTAATAATTCTTTAGATTTTAAATTTTACCAAAAACAAATAGATAGTTTAGATATAATTCAAGAAAATAATTCAGAATTCCACATTTTAATTGACAACCAAGCCTTTAAAGCTAATTTGATCAAGTCTGATTTCTCCAAAAAACAATACACTATTGCTGTAAATTCCAACACTTACCTAATAGAAATTGCAAGCCCAATAGATCAATTGATCAAAAAAATAGGTTACACTGTTGGTTCTCCAAAAAAACTCAATTTTATCAATGCACCAATGCCTGGAATAGTCATTGATATTAATGTAGAAGAAGGTGATGAGATTAAAGAAGGAGACACCTTATTGATTTTAGAAGCAATGAAAATGGAGAATGCATTAACGAGTCCAAAAAATGCCATTGTTAAATCGATCTATGCTGTAAAAGGTGGAACAGTTGATAAAGGTAAATTGTTAATCGAATTAGAATAATTTTCAAAAAAAGATCAAAATGAAAAAAATATTAATTGCAAATCGGGGTGAAATTGCCATACGTGTAATGAAGACTGCCAAGAAAATGGGTATTAAAACCGTTGCTGTTTATTCTGATATCGATAGAAATGCACCCCATGTTAAATTTGCTGATGAAGCAATAAATATTGGTGGAAATCCTTCAAATCAATCCTATTTGTTGGGCGATAAAATAATTGAAGTTGCCAAAAAATTAAATGTTGACGGAATTCATCCGGGTTACGGATTTTTAAGTGAAAATGCTGAATTTGCAGAAAAAGTTGAAAAGAATAATCTCATTTTTATCGGACCCAAATCAAAATCCATCAAAATGATGGGCGACAAGTTAGCCGCAAAAGATGCCGTTAAAAATTATGATATTCCAATGGTTCCCGGAATTGATAAAGCAATAACCGATGTTGAAAAAGCTAAGAAAATTGCAGTAGAAATTGGATTTCCGGTTTTGATTAAAGCCGCAGCCGGTGGAGGTGGAAAAGGAATGAGAATTGTTGAAAATATTAAAGAATTGCCTTCACAGATGGAAAGAGCCATAAGCGAAGCTACATCAGCATTTGGTGATGGTTCCGTTTTTATTGAAAAGTATGTTACTTCTCCCCGTCATATCGAAATTCAGGTTTTGGCCGACATGCATGGTAACGTAATTCATCTTTTTGAAAGAGAGTGCAGCATTCAACGCCGACATCAAAAAGTTGTAGAAGAAGCCCCATCTTCAATTTTAACGCCAGAAATGAGAGAAAAAATGGGTGAAGCTGCAATAAATGTTGCCAGATCATGTGATTATGTAGGTGCAGGAACGGTTGAGTTTTTAGTTGATAACAAAATGAATTTTTATTTTCTAGAAATGAATACTCGCTTACAGGTTGAACATCCTGTTACAGAATTCATCACAGGTATCGACTTAGTTGAACAACAAATTAAGGTTGCACAAGGTGAAAAATTATCAATTCAACAAGAAGATCTTAATATCAATGGACATGCTATTGAATTAAGGGTATATGCCGAAGATTCTTTAAATGATTTTTTACCAAATGTTGGAAAATTAAAAACATATAAAATCCCTAAAGGAAAAAACATCAGATTAGATGATGGTTATGAAGAAGGTATGGAAATACCAATTTATTACGATCCAATGATCTCAAAATTAGTTACCTATGGCAAAACTCGAATGGAAGCTATTCAATTGATGATCAATGCAATTGAACAATATAAAATTGTAGGTGTAGAAACTACTTTACCATTTGGAAAATTCGTGTGTGAGCACAAAGCATTTCAGACAGGTAAATTTGATACACATTTTGTTAAGAATTATTATTCGGCTGATAAATTAAAATCCAAATTAGAAGAAGAAGCAAAAATTGCAGCATTAATTGGATTAAAAATTTATTTTGAAGATCAAAAAATACTTCGAATTCCTAAATAAAAATTAAAATTATTTATTGAGCGTTATACTAATAAAATAATAAACTCGAAACAATTAAGAGATGGATTCAAATCAAAAAAAATTATTTAATCGTCAAACCGAAGCTAAACTTGGTGGTGGAATAAAAAGAATCGAAAAACAGCATCAAAAGAAAAAATTAACAGCACGTGAAAGAGTAGAATTATTATTAGATGAAGGATCTTTTGAAGAATTAGATATGTTTGTATCTCATCGTTCTACCGATTTTGGAATGGAAAAACAATTATTCTTTGGTGATGGGGTAGTTACAGGTTACGGAACTGTTAATGATAGATTAGTATATATATATTCTCAAGATTTTACTGTCTTTGGGGGATCCTTGTCAGAAACTCATGCTGAGAAAATTTGCAAAATTATGGATCTTGCAATTAAAGTTGGCGCACCAGTTATAGGACTCAATGATTCGGGTGGAGCCAGAATTCAAGAAGGAGTTGTTTCTTTGGGAGGTTATGCTGATATTTTTTATAGAAATGTACAGGCTTCAGGAGTAATTCCACAAATTTCAGCCATCATGGGGCCTTGTGCCGGAGGCGCAGTTTATTCGCCAGCCATGACTGATTTTACCCTAATGATTGAAGACACCAGCTATATGTTTGTTACCGGACCTAATGTTGTAAAAACTGTAACAAATGAAGAAGTAACCTCTGAAGAGCTCGGAGGCGCCAGTACACATTCTACTAAATCAGGAGTTACTCATTTAACTTCGGTAAATGATGTTATGGGTATTCAGGATATTAAAAAATTACTGAGTTATATTCCACAGAATAACCAGGAAAAAGCACCTGATCTACCTTATGATATTGGCGAGGAAATTAGAGCTGAATTAGAAGAAATTATTCCTTTAGATACGCATAAACCTTATGATATTAAAAAAGTAATTGAAGGTATTTGTGATAAGAATTCATTTTTTGAAATTCATGAAAAATATGCAGATAATATTGTGGTTGGTTTTGCCCGCCTGGCTGGTAAAAGTATAGGAATAGTTGCGAACCAACCTATGAGTTTGGCAGGTGTTTTAGATGTTGATAGTTCTAAAAAAGGTGCTCGTTTTGTACGTTTTTGTGATGCTTTTAATATACCGCTTCTAGTACTTGAAGACGTACCTGGTTTTTTACCCGGAACCGATCAGGAATGGCAGGGAATAATCGTTAATGGCGCAAAATTATTATATGCTTTTAGCGAAGCAACAGTCCCTCGAATAACTGTAATTACCAGAAAAGCATATGGTGGAGCTTATGATGTAATGAATTCTAAGCACATTGGTGCAGATATGAATTTTGCATGGCCTTCTGCCGAAATTGCTGTAATGGGAGCTAAAGGTGCAGCTGAAATTATTTTTAAAAGTGAAATAAAAGGAGCTAAAGATCCAAAAAAGAAATGGCAAGAAAAAGAAGCTGAATATGCTGATAAATTTGCTCATCCTTACAGAGCTGCACGAAGGGGTTTTATAGATGAAATAATTCTGCCAAAGAACACGCGTAGAAAATTGATCAAAGCCTTTGCAATGCTTGAAAATAAAAAGGTTAACAGACCAAAAAGAAAACACGGAAATATTCCTTTATAAAAGAATGAGGGCTTCACTTAACAGTGAAGCCCTCATTAAAATATTCTAGGAAATTTTAAACAATTTCAGCACTTAAACCCAGATCAAGTAATTTAGAACATCTTGCTTTTAATTCTTCGTATTCACCGGTTTTAACAGCACATTTTCCTTTAAAATGTACTAAATAAGTACATTGTTCTGCCTGAACCAAAGTATGTTCACAAGTATCTATCAACGAATCAATTACATAATCAAAAGTATGAATTTCGTCATTAAATAATATAATTTCATGTTGGCTGACTTGTTGTTCTAAAATATCAACCTCTTCTTGCTTTTTTTCTTTTGTCATCAATTTTTCTTTCGACATCTTTCAGGTAATTTTCTGCAAATTTACATAATTTAAACCAACCCAATTATTTCTTTCCAAAGTCTTCTTCAATTTAAGATGATTCTTTTGAGCCTCTTTATCAATTAAAGGAATATCTTCTTTATAAAATCCACTCAACAATAACGTACCATTTTCATGTAAATTTTTTGCATAAATATTTAAATCTTGCAACAAAATATTTCGATTGATATTGGCAATAATTACATCGTATTTTTTATTGCCTAATAAAGAAACATCTCCTTCATAAACTTTGATATACTTACAATGGTTGCGTTCTGTATTTTCTAAAGAATTTTCATAACACCAGGCATCTATATCAATTGCATCTAGATCATTTGCCCCTTTCATCTCAGCAAAAATGGCTAAAATTCCGGTACCACAACCCATATCCAAAACACTTTTATTTTTTAAATCAAGGTCCATTAAATGCTGGATCATCAAATGAGTAGTTTCATGATGACCCGTACCAAAACTCATTTTTGGTTCAATTACAATATCGTATTTCAATTTTGGATCTACATGAAAAGGCGCTCTAATACTAACGAGATCATCTACCTGAATAGGTTTAAAATTCTTTTCCCATTCACTATTCCAGTTTACCTGTTCAATCTCTTCAATATCATAGGTTATTTGAACCTCTTCAGATTTAAATAATTGAATATTATCTAAAATATCACTATGCCAGTCCTTTTTTTGAATATAAGCTATCAGCCCATTTTCATTTTCGGTAAAACTTTCAAAACCAGCAAACCCCAATTCAGCAATAAGAATTTCCATTGCAGTTTGAATGGCTAAAGTTTTAGATTTGATAATAAATGTATAAGAAATATAATTCATGCTATGATTTTTTAAAAAATATTCTTGATAAAAAAAGAAAATTAGATGAACAATTAAGGGTATTACCTGAATATTTAATTTTCAGACAATACCCTTCAAT
>JAOZVI010000111.1:0-5325 GCA_029938265.1 Flavobacteriaceae bacterium
AGAGTATGGACAATTGTGAATATATAAGTAAGATTGTGGATCTCACAGATCCTAAAAAAAATGTCATTTATAATATGACTCAGGAAGAAGCTGTTAACATTGTCAAATCTGGTGATTTGGAAGCTATACGAAAAATTGATGGTCAATTTTCACTTATTTCTGTTGCGGGTAAAACGATACGAATGGCAAGATCTATTGGTCGGCCTTTGCGTTATTTTATTGCCAAAAGAGAAGCCGGCCCTCAGCTGGTAATCGCAGAAAGAATTGATACTATTTTTGATTATCTTAAAAAAGAAGGAATGGACGATCAGTTTCACCCGTCATATACACGGATGGCTCCTGCTCATTATGTTACAAAAATTGAATTGCTGGGTTGTCCTGATCCAAATCCGGTTTACAAAAGATTTTTTACGCCACAACGCAATAAATATACCTCTGATAATATAGAACAGATAGGTAAAAATTATATTGGTGCAGTATATAATGAGATTAAAAAATGGCTTCAGTTTCGTGCTAAAAAGGGTCCTATTGGGGTTACTTTTTCTGCCGGAATTGATAGTGGTTCGGTTTTTTTACTTATTTACCACGCACTAAAAGAACTTGGTGAAAGTCCGTCAAGGTTAAAAGCATTTACACTTTCAATTGATGGAGATGGGGCAGATCTGTTACAGGCAAGAAAATTTTTAGAAGCTCTTGATCTGGAATTATTCCTGGAACCGATTGAGTTGGATTATGATGCTTTAAATTGGAAAGAGGCTATTAACGTGGTTGAAGATTATAAACCACTTGATATTCAAGCTGCTACAATGAATTTATCCCTGGTAAAGGGTATAAGATCTCGTTATCCGGATTGGAAATATATAATTGATGGTGATGGGGGTGATGAAAATTTAAAGGATTACCCAATTGAAGAAAATCCGGAATTAACCATTCGGAGCGTTCTAAATAACCTGATGTTATATCACGAAGGTTGGGGAGTAGAATCCATTAAACATTCGTTAACTTATTCAGGAGGATTGAGTAGAGGTTATATGCGTACATTTTCTCCCGCCGATCTATTGGGATTTGAAGGATTTAGTCCATATACATTGCCTAATGTAATTGAAATTTCAGAAGGGATTCCATATATTGATATGACCAATTGGGATCATAAAAAATTATATGATCTAAAAGGGCAAATAGTATCTGCAGGAGTAAAAGCCATAACCGGAATGGATATGCCGGTTTTTGAGAAAAGACGTTTCCAGCATGGAGCAACTTCTACCAGTGATTTTAATAAACATTTTCCTGAAAAAGAAATAACATACAGAAAAGAGTTCCTCTCCAGGTATGAGTAAAAATGATGAGGTAGTTATAAATAATAAGTGGATAGTTTCTAATCGCGGAAAGAAAAATATAGTCGATTCGCGAAGACCTTATGGTTGGCTAATAGAAAAGGAGCGTACTGCCTCAGGGAAAATTGAAGATACTGCAATAATTTTTCTTACGAATAGTGAATGTCCTTTTCATTGTCTGATGTGTGATCTATGGAAAAACACAACGGATAAACCCGTACCTGTTGGTGCTATCCCTGATCAAATTGAATGGGTTCTGACTCAGTTACCTGAAGTTAAACATTTGAAGTTATACAATAGCGGAAGTTTTTTTGATGAAAAAGCTATATCTGAGGCAGATTATATACGAATTGCATCTTTGGTTGAAAATTTTGACACGATTGTAGTTGAAAGTCATCCAAAATTGATCAATGAAAAGTGTCTTCGATTTAGGGATATGCTTAAGCCTGAACTGGAAATAGCAATGGGTTTGGAAATAGCACATCCTGAGATTCTCAAAAAGCTTAACAAACAGATGACCTTGGAGGATTTTAGCAATGCAGCTAGTTTTCTTAATAAAAATGAAATACGTTCAAGAGCTTTTATTTTGCTCAGACCTCCTTTTTTATCAGAATCAGAGGGAATTTATTGGGCGAAAAAATCAATTGATTTTGCTTTTAATGCCGGAGTTGAATGTTGTACTGTAATTCCGGTAAGGGCGGGTAACGGAGCTATGGAATTACTAATGAAAAATGGTGATTTTAGTTTACCAAATATCTATTCTTTAGAAACGGTTTTGGAATATGGCATTAAACTTCATACCGGTCGTGTATTTGCAGATGTCTGGGATCTGGGCTTATTTTCCAGTTGTAAAAAATGTATCGATCAAAGAATTAATCGATTAACAACTATGAATCTAAATCAAACAATTGATGATCAGATTGTATGTACATGTGATTCTGCAAAACCAGAAAACGGTTTTTAAAATGATAAAAACACTTAATATATTATTTCTCTAATTTCATCTTAACAGGATCCCAATTCATTATTTCTTGATTGAAGTAGCTGTCATTGCAAAGCAAACACGGAGCACATGCACGGAAACCAAATACAGGATCTTCAATAACTGGTGTGCCTTTACGAATGCCTTCAAAAAAATCAATAAAATGATCTTTATGCTTATCTTGATTTTCTGCTACATATTTGATAGGTTCCTTAATTGGTCTTGTTTTTTGTTTTTCACTGTATTTACCATTGTAATTGTTAAGCAATTCTTTTTGCATTGCTTCAGGGAAAGTGGCAAGAGAATCCCAACCTCCAATACCTGGTGCTTCAGGCATAATGTTGTGTTGAATTGTAACTGAATTGCCCGATACTTCCATAACACCTTCTTCACCAATGAATCTTACGTAGTTAGTTGGACCTTTACCACTGGCAAAGTTTACCCTTAAAGTAAGCTGGAATTCAGGATGAGTTAATGTTTCAGGGTATTCCATGATAGCTGCCATTACATCAGGTACATTTCTGCCGTCTTTCCAATAACTCAACTGACCCGAAGAAAAAACTTTATTAGGTCCGTTGGAGTTAAGGATAAAATGAATGGAAGTTAGTAGATGTACAAATAGATCTCCCGAAACTCCTGTACCAAACTCCTTATAATTTCTCCATCTGAAAAATTTGGTTGCATCAAATGAGCTTTTTTCTGTACCTTCAATAAAGGTGTCCCAATCTACTGTTTTGGGTGATGCATCAGTTGGAAGGGTATATTGCCATGCACCTAGGGCACTTTGCCTGTCGTAAGCGGCTTCTATACAATTAAGTTTACCAATTTCTCCGGCATGGTACAGTTCTTTTGCTTTAGCTACCGCCAAACCACTTATCGTTTGACTACCAACTTGCATTATAATTTGTTGTTTTTTGTATTTCTCGATTAACGGAAGACCTTCACCAATGAGCTTAACCATAGGTTTTTCGCAATACACATGTTTACCTTTTTCCATAGCATCTATAGCTATACGAGCATGCCACACATCTGCTGTAGAAATTAAAACGGCATCAATATCTTTTCTATTGAGTAATTCGCGATAATCACGTGTTACATCAATTTTTTTGCCATATTTTTCTTTTATATGTTTAAGTCTGCCATCATATAGGTCACAAGCTGCTATGAGTTCTACTCCAGGCACTTTGAGTGCAGAATCTATGTTATGGTGCCCCATAATACCTGTACCTATAGCTGCGATTTGAATTTTATTATTACTACTAATTCTTGATTTATTTTGAATAATATGTTCTTTAATTTTATGATTGGCAGCTAGACCTACTAAAGGTGATGCACCAATTATTAATGAGGTACTTCCTATTGCTTTTAGAAATTTTCGTCTGTTTGTTTTCGTGTTTTTCGACATTTTAAATACTATTTTTTATATTAATTATTCAAATAAAATTTTTCCGAAATACCTTGGTTGATGATAATCAGGTTTCTTGGTTCCTACCGGATTCCATGTAACAAAATGTGGTTTGGATGTATTATCACCACATTTGTAAAAATTTACATTTGCTGTGAGTCCTTTGAACACGATATTTTTATCGTAAGCAAAACACTCTTTTGGGATTATGATCATCATTTCCCATTGAAACCCCCCTGTTTTTTCATCAAATGGTTGATTTCCAAGGGATGATTTTATGGTGATTAATTTTAAAATCTCAGAATTTATTAAGTTCTTTTTTGTTCCCGTTTTACCATGTCCAACATGAGGTATGCCAATACAGTTAAATTCAAAATTATAGTAGGTATTATTTTGGTCAGGGGATATAAAAAACTCAACGCAACTATCTTTGTAAACATCACCATTTATTTTTGTTTCTTTTGCCATGATATTTGTTTCATTGACATAATATTTAAGTAAAATATTATCCTGACAATAGGCCATTCTAAATTTTACATCAGGTTTGTAGGAGAATTCTTTCCAATTTATAATGTTAATTGATTGTAAATCAGCATTATTTTCGAGTAGTTTTTCTGCTAGATCAATGTTTATCGAATTTTTATAATCTATTTCGTTTATTACTAATTTTTTCATAAACTGCTCAATTATTATAAGAATTATTGATTTTTAGAGTACAATTACGTAAAACAAAAAACATAATAGGTATACCGGGAATGGTTTTTATTGTAAATTTTATTTCAGGTAAAACAAATTGTTTCAAAGTTAACTTTATTTATTAACTAAATCAATTACCAAATCTTTTTCATTGACTCCCTCTAGTATTAAACACACAGGAGAATTATTAAAAAAGATCTCATATTAAAAAGCTTAAATGGAGATTTATTTTGTATCAAAAAAATTATTTGAATGATCTTCTGATGTTTTGAAGAGAAAACAGGTTGTTTTTTAGATGATGAAAAACAATAGAAAACAAATTAAAAAGATTACGTACTTTCGCGTAATTAATTTAATAAAAACTCATGTATTGGATAATTGGAATTAGTGTTGTTGTATTAGCTTTGTTTATTTTCTTATACCGCAGATATAAGATGTTTGCACCCGCTTTGGCAGGTAATCATAAGGATAGTGAAAAGTTAATCAATCTAAATGATAAAAACTTTAACCCATATATAAAACAAGGAGTTACTTTAGTAGATTTTTGGGCTGATTGGTGTAAACCTTGTAAGCTTCAAGGACCAATTATAAGTCAGCTAGCAGAAGAATCTACAACTAAAGGTTTAAAAATATGTAAACTTGACGTTGAGAAAAACCCAAAGGTTTCTAAGAAATTGGGCATCAGAAGTATCCCAACAATTATTATTTTTAAAAACGGTAAAGTATTTGAAAAGTTTACCGGCCTTAAAGGAAAAGCTGTTTTACAAAAAGCCATAAAAAAAGCTATTGAGTAGATTGTTGATGAAATACTTATTACAAAGACACTAACTTAATGACAAAATAAGTTTTTACAATTTTTATTAAAAGATAATTTAACCCATCTTCAAATAAGTTATAGAAAACAAAAG
>JAOZVI010000111.1:5425-7516 GCA_029938265.1 Flavobacteriaceae bacterium
ATATTTATATGTTTTCTATTATTGATTCTGCTTTTTTAATTCCGTTTCTATATTTTTAATACTCATATAAACGTCTTCATAAATGAACAATTTATGAGTTTCTAAAATTTGATTGATAAGAATACTTTCTTCTTCTTTTTCTACTTCTTTACTTAGGATTTCAACAATAATCTTTTTGGATTCTGAATATTCCTCAAGTATTTGAACGATGTCTTTGCCTAATAATGTTGCGCCTCCAGTTATTATAGTATGATCTTCAGGATATATTTCTTCATAAAATTTTAAGGATCTATCTCTATTTATTTCTAAATAATTATTCAGGATAAACCCAATGTCATCAGCATCTTTATTAGTTTTATGATTCCGATCGTTCCAAGCAATAATTTTTAATAGAAAGATGCCACTTAATGATGCTATTTTAATTTCTATTTCTTTGTCTATTGTTACTTTAAGTGAAGCATTATTAGCCGCAGGGAAGCCCAGAACTGTCATTGCAAATTCTTCATCAGGAGGCCAGAATATTTTGTTATCCTGTTTCATTATTTCACCAAAGGGAACGAGATCCAATTGGAACTCATTCAAGTATATAAATCGCTGTTTCTGGTTTTTATCCTTAGTAAAATTCTTAAGATTTAAGATCCCTTCTTCAATTTTTTGATACTGGTTCCAATCACTTACAGTTAGTGCAATATCTAAATCATGTGTTAATCTACCCGATTTTTCATTATGAATTTCCATAATAATATCTCTTGCGGTTGCACCAATGATAAAAAATGAAATCCCTGAATCTTTGAAATATTCAATTAATTCAAACAGAATTGGTTTTAGTAGTGGGTGATTAAACTTATCACTCGATATATCGTAGCTCATTGTCTAGTATAATTTTTGCAGTTTCCATATTTCTACTTAAGCCACTGTTGATTAAATCGGTATAAATTAGTAATGCAGGAGCAACATTAGTGTTTTCATTATCCCTTTTCCAGAATATTTGTAATATCTCTATATAACCATTTTGATCGGGTACAAGTTTTAAGTTTTTTGCTATTGTTGGGAGATCATAATTAGTGAAAATTGTAAACTTTTCGGGTTTTAAATAATTTGTTAATATTGCTCCTCCAGGCTCTCCTCCCCAAAGTACATCACCTTTGTATTTATTTAAGTTTAAATTTTTCCATTCATTGGTATTGTTAGGATCGATAAACTTCATTTTTTTTCTTAAAATTCTGGGTCTTAAAACAGTATTGAAAGCAACCATCCATCTTTCTATAAGTTCAGATTTATTTTTTAGTACTCTTTTATCTTTGGTTTTCATAAGAAAATTAAGATCTTCTAATTCTGCCATTACATTGCTTACTGATCCTATTGAAACATTTGCATTCTCAGCAATTTCACGATAGGAATGTTGCAAACTCTCAGGGTTTCGAAGCAAGTAAAATATTATTTTTATACCAGCCTCCTGAAAAGCACGGGATTGATTTGTTTGTTGTTTGCTCTTTCTTTTTTGTCCTTCAACAAGTATAGCGAGTTTATTATTTTTGATATAGGCATTACCTGCAATATCTATATAATTGATTTCTCTGTTTTTCAATTCAGTTGCAGCATTTTTTGAAATATATTTTGCAATTAAAATAATTGGATGATTGCTCTTTTGTTTTAACTCTTCTAATTTAGAAAGAACCAGACCCTGATTAGAAGTTCTAATAGCAGATTTGGCATCAACTATAAATTGTTGATCACGAATGCTTACAATTGCATCATATTTTTTTCTAGAGCTATCAATATCAATAGGAATATTAATTAATTCCTCCAATTGAGAAATAGCTTCATAAATAAAGTCATTATTGTGATACATAGGCTTTGTTCATTTTATATGAGTGTTCAGTGACAATGAACATGTAAATATAATGAACAAAAGTTAGATGACAAGGGGAAAAGAAGAAGAATATTGTAAAACTATTATTTCTTCTCTGAGATAAAAGTTTTACAAGCAATATTCCCAATAATATTGGTTGTTACAACACCAAATATTCCTCCTATTATGCCACCAACTACGGGAATAGTTTTTCCCAAATTAACTTTATCATTTAAGCT
>JAOZVI010000023.1 GCA_029938265.1 Flavobacteriaceae bacterium
GAAGATCATCCTCTAAATCCTGCAACAATTGCAGATAATGTTGGTGATAATGTTGGTGATGTTGCCGGTATGGGAGCAGATCTATTTGAATCGTTTGTTGGTTCAATTATAGCAACAATGGTTTTGGGTGCTATTTTCTTTGATATAGATGCTTTCGCAGATTTTAAATTAGGAGCGGTTATACTTCCTTTAGCACTGGCTGCAACCGGAATTATCACATCAATCATTGGTACTTTCTTTGTAAGAGTTAAAGAGGGTGGAAATCCTCAAACAGCTTTAAATACCGGTGAATATTTATCATCGGCTATCATGATCATTGCATCCTATTTTTTAATTCAGAATTTTTTACCTGAAGTTTGGACTCTTAATGGGATTGAGTATACTTCAATGGGTGTTTTTTGGGCAACTATTGTTGGATTAGTAGCAGGATTAGGAGTTGGATTGATAACAGAGTATTATACAGGTACAGGTACAAAACCGGTAACCGGAATTGTAAAACAATCTGTTACTGGTGCTGCAACTAATATTATTTACGGGTTAGGTGTTGGTATGAAGTCAACGGCCATTCCAATTTTATTAATTGCAGCAGCCATTATCTTATCTTTCCATTTTGCAGGTTTGTATGGTATTGCAATTGCAGCTGTTGGTATGCTGGCAAATACAGGTATTCAGTTGGCTGTTGATGCTTATGGACCTGTTTCTGATAATGCAGGCGGAATTGCTCAAATGGCTGATTTACCAAAAGAGGTTAGAGAAAGAACTGATAAATTAGATGCTGTTGGTAATACAACTGCAGCCATAGGAAAGGGTTTTGCAATTGCATCTGCTGCTTTAACAGCTTTGGCATTGTTCTCTGCATTTATGCAACAGGCAAATATTAATTCTATTGATATTTCTAAATCAACTGTTATGGCTGGTTTATTTGTTGGTGGTATGTTACCATTTGTTTTTTCGGCAATTTCTATGGGCGCGGTAGGTCGTGCAGCGGTGGCGATGATCAATGAAGTTAGACGACAGTTTAGAGATATTCCCGAATTGAAAAATGCTCTGGAAGTAATGAGAAAATACGATTCTGATATGTCAAAAGCTACGCCTGAAGACAGAGCAATTTTTGATAAAGCAGATGGTGTTGCAGAATATAGTAAATGTGTAGAAATTTCAACGAAAGCATCAATCAAAGAAATGGTACTACCAGGAATTTTAGCGATCGCTACTCCTGTTTTGGTTGGATTTATCGGAGGTGCCGAAATGTTGGGAGGTTTATTAGCCGGTGTAACCGTTACTGGTGTTTTAATGGCAATTTTTCAGTCAAATGCTGGTGGAGCATGGGATAATGCTAAAAAAATGATTGAAGAAGGTGTTACTATTGACGGAGTTGAATACGGAAAAGGTTCTGAGCCGCATAAAGCTGCTGTTGTTGGTGATACTGTTGGTGATCCCTTTAAAGATACTTCGGGTCCTTCATTAAATATCTTATTAAAATTAATGTCGGTTGTTGCTTTAGTAATTGCACCAAGTATAGCTTTAGATACGGATAAAGTTGCTGCTCATAACAACGATGTTACCATAGAATTACATGAAAGGTCAAATTCAACTGAAAAAGTAGAAAAAACAATTGAAGTTAGAATTGATGATAAAGGTGAGAAAACGGCAAAGATTACTACCACCACAATAATAAATGGTGAAGAAAAGGTAGAAGTAAAAACTTTAAAAGGTGATGAAGTTGATAAGTTGATCAAAAAAGAAAAGGAATAGGTATTCACTTTTAAAAATATTATTAAAATGCGAGCTTAGGTTCGCATTTTTTATACAATTATTTCAATATAAATATTTGTATAATATGTCTTGTTTTTGTAACTTTATGGAGATGAAATGAATAAATGTTGTTGGAGTTATGAAAAATAACAGTCTTGATAGTTTTATTTCTTTAAATGTTAAAGATACCATATGGGATCATTTTTACACTGTAGCCCCTTTAGTTGTTATTGGTACCAAAGAAAATGATGAGTATGATCTGTCACCCAAACATATGGTTACACCAATTGGGTTTTCAAATTATATTGCGTTTGTATGTACTCCCAGACATACAACTTATCACAATATCAAAAAAGAAAAAAAATTCACCGTAAGTTTTGTCAGGCCAGATCAAATCTTATTAACTTCATTATCGGCAATTCCCAGATGTGAAGAAAATCACTTTTCCAAAGAAATAGTTAAGAAAATACCTACGATTCCAACTCCTGAAAACGATAATATATTTATTGCTGATTCGTATGTTTTATTTGAATGTACTTTGTATAAAATAATTGATGGCTTTGATGATTATAGTATCATTACCGGACAAATTGAAGCAGCATATGTACATAAAGATTATAAAATATTCTCAGAAGTTGACCAGCAAAAACATATTTATGACAATCCTCTATTGGCGTATATAGCACAAGGAAGATTTGCTAGTATTAAAGAGACATTCAGTTTTCCTTATCCCAAAGATTTTCATCGATAAAGTCATTAAAAATTCAAGTTTAGCATGGAAAAATTAGAAGCTAAACATATTGTAAATTACTTAAAAGAAAATCAAGAATCAATGATTCTTTTTTTGAAAGAACTTGTAGCGGCAGAATCACCTTCAAGAGATGCAAATTCACAGGTTAAAATTTTTGAATTGTTAAGATCAGCATTTCAGGAACTCAATTTTTTTGTATTGCAAATGCCCGGAAAAAAAACCGGAGGATTTATGTTGACAAGGCCTCTTAAAAGATTAAAAAATAAACCTATTCAACTTTTACTGGGACATTGTGATACTGTGTGGGAAACAGATACTATTTTAAAAATGCCCATAATTCAAGATAAATCTACAATTACAGGTCCCGGGATTTTTGATATGAAAGCAGGGTTAACTCAAATGGTTTACGCTTTACGAGCGATTAGAGATCTAAAATTGAATTGTCCGTTAACACCGGTGGTGATCATCAATTCAGATGAAGAAATTGGCAGTAGAGAATCGGAAACTGCAATTAAAAATATTTCTAAAATTGCAAATCGGGCATTTATTTTAGAACCTCCTTTAGGAATAGAAGGAAAATTAAAAACTGCTCGTAAGGGAATAGGTCGTTTTACTTTAACAGTTAGAGGTAAACCGGCACATGCTGGTTTAAATCCTGATAAAGGGGTTAGCGCAATTGTTGAACTCTCTTATCATATTCAACATTTATTTTCTCTAAATGATTTTGAAAAAGGAATTACAGTAAATGTGGGAATGATAGAAGGGGGAACATCAGCTAATGTGATTGCTGCTGAAAGCAGAGCAGTTATTGATGTGAGAGTGCACAATAGCAAAGATGCTGATTTTATTAGTAAAGAAATTTTAAGCTTAAAACCAATTAATGAAGACATTGAATTGCTGGTAGAAGGATATTTTGGAAGGCCTCCTATGGAAAGAACTATTCGCAATCAAAAACTATGGAAAATGGCAAAAAACCTGGGAGAATTGATCGATCTGGAATTAGAAGAATCAACTGCAGGTGGTGGATCTGACGGCAATACAACAAGTTTGTTTACTGCTACTTTAGATGGTTTAGGTACAATTGGGGATGGAGCTCATGCAAAACATGAATTCATTTTTATTGATAAGTTAATTGAACGAACAGCTTTGTTAACGATATTATTAATGGCAAATTCCCTAAATAATAATTAAAATTAAATATTTTAAAATAATGAATTCTCGATATATATTTACTTCAATGTTAAGGATCTCTGATTTAAACAGTAAACCATTTTCTGTTCAAAAATTAGATAAAATTAAATGGAAAACCGGTGATTATATAATTGGAAAGATTATAGATACAGGAAGTAATATCCTTAAAATTGAATTGATCAATGGTAGGATGAGAAGTATTATGAAAGAAGATCTGGTAGTTGGCGCTCTGGGTGAACGGCATGCGACTTTAGAAGCTACAGGCACATGGAAAGAAGTTGAACAGGATGGCAAAATGCATTTTTTAACGGGAGCCGGATTATTTGGAAAATGTACTTCAAAGTCAGTTTACCTTCCTAACCTTATAGAAATTCAATACATAGGTCACGCTGTGCGAGGCAAGAAAGTTTGTACGATGGATGATTATGTACAAGATATTGCTTTTTCCAAATTTAAGATGCCCGTTATACTATTAGTAGGAACATCAATGTCTGCCGGTAAAACAACATCAGCTAAGATTATTGTAAATAATTTAAAAAGAGCAGGTTTAAAAATAGTTGCAGGAAAGTTAACAGGTGCCAGTAGGTATAGTGATATTTTATCTTTAAAAGATGTAGGAGCAGATTATATATTCGACTTTATTAATATGGGATTGCCATCAACAATTTATCCGCGAGAAAAGTTCAGAAAAAAACTTATTCAATTACTCAGCAGAATTAGTTTGGTAAAAGCTGATGTTGCAGTAATTGAACTTGGAGCATCACCTTTAGAACCTTATAATGGTGATATTGCATTTGAAGAGATTAAAAAGAATGTAAAATGTATTGTTTTGTGCGCTTCTGATCCTTATGCTGTTTATGGTGTTATGAAGAGTTTTGGTCTAAAACCCGATATTGTTAGTGGTATAGCTACAAATACCCTTGCTGGTGCAGAATTAATTGAAAAATTATGTAATGTGAAAGCATTAAATTTAATTGATTCAAAAACAACAAAACAATTAAATGAGATTCTTTTTAAGAAATTAAACTTGAAAAATTAAAATAAACCGTGAATTTGAGCATCAATTTTATCAATTACAAAGCCCAGATCTTCTTGATTATCAACAAAATTCAAATTATCAACATCAATTATTAGTAATTTACCCTTTGTGTATTTACTTATCCATGCTTCATATCGTTCATTTAGCCTGCTCAAATAATCAATACTAATTGTATTTTCAAAATCTCTGCCCCTTTTGTGAATTTGACCTACTAAGGTTGGAATACTACCGCGTAGATAGATCAATAGATCAGGTGGAGCCACTAAACGTTCCATCAATTCAAACAACGATTCATAATTACTAAAATCACGATTTGTCATTAAACCCATTGCATGTAAATTAGGAGCAAAAATATTGGCATCTTCGTAAATAGTTCTATCCTGAATGATGTTTTTACCGCTTTCGCGAATTTTAAGTATTTGGCGAAAACGACTATTTAGAAAATATATTTGTAAATTAAAAGACCATCTTTCCATTGAACCATAAAAATCATCTAAGTACGGATTCTCTTCAACCGATTCATAATGAGGTTCCCATCTATAATGTTTTGCCAAAAGTTTTGTTAAAGTGGTTTTCCCGGCTCCAATATTTCCAGCAATAGCTACGTGCATAATTGTTTTTTAAGTTAAATTTTTACGGGTTAAAGTTAATTAAAATTTTTATGAATTTGCAAAGTATTCATGTCATGATATTTATTTCAGTTTATAAAAATATTTTTTTAGGTTATTTTTAAACTTTTATACTTTTTTATAGTCTTAAATACACTATAAATCTATTCCTTTACCAAACTTTAGTTTTTAATATTTTACATTAATAAAAATATAATATGAAAAAATTTATCTTAAAATTTACTTTGAGCATTTTATTGTTTTCAACTTCTATGAATATGAATGCTCAAAATTTTCAGGGAAAAGCCATCTATGAATCAAAAACAACTTTGGACATTGATTTTTCAAAGTCGGGAATACCAGCTGACAGAGTTAAAATGATTCAGGAAAGAATGAAAAATAATCTGGAGCGAACTTATGAATTAACCTTTGACAAAACTACATCAATTTATAAAGAAGAAAAAGAATTAGATCAAACCACTGGTGGCGGTGGTGGAATGCGTTTTATGATGATGCGAGGCGGAGTTTCAGGAAGACATTATAAAAATGTTCAAACCAAAAGATCTGCTAAAGAGAATGAGTTTAGTGGAAAGAAATTTTTGATTAAAGATGATTTGGTTAGCTATGATTGGAAAATGGAACAGGAAACAAAAATGATTGGTGAGCAAATGTGTTTTAAAGCAACTACAGTTGTTGAAATGCCTGTTAGAAGGGAAATGAGGTTTGGTAGAAGAAATATGAATGAAGAAGAAAAAAAAGAAGAAGATACACAAATAAAACCTACAACAGAACCTGTTATTGTTACTGCATGGTACACTCTTGATATTCCGATAAATCAAGGTCCGGGTGATTATTGGGGTTTGCCGGGATTGATTTTAGAAGTTAGCGCAAGAGATACTAAGATCATGTGTACAAAAATTGTTATGAATTCTAAAGAAAAAGCAGAATTAAAAGAACCAACAAAAGGAAAAATTGTTACACAACAAGAGTATGATGATATAGTTATAAAGAAAACTGAAGAAATGAGAGAGAGATTTAGAAATGAACGTCAAAAAAGCGGAAATGAAGGTAGAATGATTAGAATTCATAATTAATTTTTATTTTCAAATCACTTTTCAAATGAAAAAAATTATATTATTTCTTACTTTTTTAACACCTTTTCTTGCTTATTCGCAAACTGTAAAATTAGAGGGAACAGTTAAAGATAATTCTGGTCCTTTGGAAATGGCAAATGTAATTGCTTTTAAAAAAGGGACTAATTTATTGAAATCGTATTCGATAACTGATGTAAAGGGTCGTTATAAACTTAGCTTAGAACAAGATCAGGAATACACTTTAAAAGTAAGTTACTTAGGTTATGAAACTAAAAATGTAGATGTAAGTCTTAGTGATTCAGAAAATCAAACCAAGGATATTGTGATGTCTGAATCAAATGAATCTTTAAATGAGGTTGAGCTTACCTATGAAATGCCTGTTAGAATTATTGGAGATACCATAGTTTATAATACGGATTCATTTACTACCGGAACAGAAAAAAAACTCGAAGATATTTTAGAGAAATTACCCGGTATTGAAATTGATGATAATGGTGAAATAGAAGTTGAGGGTAAAAAAGTTCAAAAAGTTTTGGTTGAAGGTAAAGAATTTTTTGATGGTGATACTAAGTTGGCTACTCAAAATATTCCTGCAAATGCAGTTGATAAAGTGCAGGTATTGAAAAATTACAACGAGGTTTCAGGTATGCGAGGCATAACCAATAACGAAGATAATATTGCCATAAATATTAAGCTTAAAGAAGGAAAATCTAGGTTTTGGTTTGGAGAGGTCAATGCAGGAGCCGGTATTAGTGATGATGATTTTAAATATCTAGGCAAACCAAAACTATTTTATTACAGTCCTGATAAAAGTGTAAATATATTGGCTGATTTTAATAATATTGGTTTACCTCCATTTACACGAAGAGATTACTTTAGATTTACTGGTGGCTTAAGAGGAGCAATGCACGGCAGCGGAACATCATTTAATGTTTCATCTAATAATCTTGGTTTTACTATGGCTCAAAACAATAGGGCACAAGAAATTGTTTCAAATTTTGGAGCTGCCAACTTTAGTTTAACGCCAAAAGAATCATTGGTATTTAATGGTTTTTCTATTGTAAATGATTCCCGTACCGACATGTTTGTACAAAGAAACACTGTTTACAATGAATCAGGTATAATTGACAATAGTGAGACTGTTTCAAAGCAAAACAATAAACTGGCAATGTTAAAATTTAGTACAACTTATACCCCTAATAATGATTTGCATATTGATTACGATATATTCGGAAAAATCTCCAAACAAACCGAAAGGAATGATGTAACATCAACACAACGAAGTGCTGATACATATTTGGAAGAACAGCCGATTTCTTTAAATCAGAATTTAAATGCTTATTATACATTAAATGAAAAAAATGTATTCTCATCAGAGTTGCAATACATTTATGAAAAAGACACACCTTTGTTCAACTCAATCGCAGAGGAACAGCCTTTTGAAATAATACCTTCAATTGATCAGGATTACTATGATCTTTTTCAAAATAGAAAATTTTCAACAAGTAAATTTGATGGGAAAGTAGATTACTATTATTTGTTAAATAATAAGAGTAATTTAAATTTTACATTGGGTACAACTTTGAGTTCACAAAAATTTGAATCTGATCTGTCACAAAAATTAGAGAATGATTCAGTTGTAAATTTTGATGAAGAGAATTTAAATAATGATGTTGATTTTTATTTTTCAGATATTTTTTTAGGAATTCATTACAAGTTAGTAAAAGGTATATTAACTTTTAATCCTGGTCTTAGCATTCACAAGTATAAGGTAGAAGATGTTCAACTTGGTACAACTGATACTGATGAATTGACAAAAGTATTACCCGATATTTATGCAAGATTGCAATTTAATTCTTCACAAAGTTTACGCTTTAACTATGCAATCACAACTCAATTCTCAGACATAAACAAAGCTGCAGAGGGATATTTACTCACAAATTATAAATCTTTAACAAGGGGTAATAGAGATCTTGATAATTCACTAAATCACAGGTACTCATTAAGCTTTTTTAGTTTTAGTTTGTTTTCATTTACCAATATAAATACTTCAATATCTTATACAAGAAAAGTTAATGGAATAAAAAATAATACAGAGATCATAGGAATTGACAGGCTTACGTATCCTCTAAATTCAGAATTTGCTGATGAAACTTTTTCAGGGTTTTTTAGGTATGGCAAAACATATAATAAATTCAAAACCAATTTTAGAGCCAATATCAACAATTCAATATTTAACAATATTGTAAATGATGAATGGGTTGAGTCAAAAACATTCACTCAAAATTATCAGGCAAGTGTGGCAACTAAGTTTAAAAATTCGCCAAACTTTGAAGTTGGTTATCAGCTGTCTTTTTCAAAATATGCTGCTACAGGTAGCACAACAAATCGACCCTTTGCCAATTTAGAGATTCCTTTTTTAAAGAGCTTTATATTTACTGCAGATTATAGTTATTATAATTATAGAAATGATGAAAAAACCTATGAAAATAAATATTCATTTTTAAATGCAAATTTATATTATCAACAAAAAGATAGTAAATGGGAATTTAGATTAACTGGTAGTAATTTAACAGATAACAGGTCAATCAATACGGATAGTTATAATGAAATTTCAAATACGAATACGACTTCTTTATACTATATCCAACCAAGACTTTGGATGTTCTCGGTAAAATATATTTTATAAGATTTTATAAAAATAAAGGGTGTTATTATTATAGATATTAATTTTTCCTTTATTAAAAAAGAAATCATTTTTTCCTTGTGGTAATTCTATTGAAATTAAATTTTTATTTCCATTATCAATAAAAAACAATTTATCATTTTGAAAATATATAAATCCTTTCTTATAGGGAAATATTTTTTCAACATTTGTAATGTCATAAAAATTTATAAAACTTGTATATTGATTAAATTGTAGAATACCTGTTTGATTAAACAGCCAAATATTTTCATTATTACTAAATAGATTTTCTGCCATAAAATTCTCTTGATAAAATCCAAGAGGTTGTGTCGTTAAATTGATTGTTTTATTTTGATAATTATATAGTTGTAGTATATTATTATCTTTGCTGTAAACCCATAGATCGTTCTCAGAAGCATAACTTACCAATGAAATATTTGTATCTGGAAAAGTGATAGCTTGTGTTAATTCGTTAAGTTTGTTATCTAAAACAATAACCGAATTATAGTCTTTATAAAGCAAAATAATTTTAAACGGATTATTGATGTTTACCGAAGTTATCTCCCCTAATTCTACGTTGCTGTAAACTAAATCTTCACGTATATTTTTTTTGTGTAATATATTGTTTTTGATATAATAAATATTTTCCAATTCATCTACACCTATAAATCTATCGGCTATTAAAGGTGTTTTTGAAACAAGTTCTGTTTGAATTTCTTGTGAGAAAGAAATATTAATATAAAATATAAAAAAGAAAAGAAGTTTAATTTTCATTATAAGACAAATGTAAGAAATTTTGTTTTCTTAATATCTAATACAGATTCGTATAAAAAAGATCTGATTTTCATCAAGTCTTTAATATGTATTTATAGTTTGAGTTTTTGAGTTATCTACAATCCAAAAGCCTCTTTTACTTTATCTACAAAATCCAATTTTTCCCAGGTAAATAATTCTACATCTAGTGTTATTTCACCTGCATAAGGAGATTTAAAAAATTTGGTGATTTTCTTGGGAGTTCTTCCCATATGTCCATAAGCTGCAGTTTCAGCATAGATTGGATTACGTAATTTTAGACGTTTTTCAATAGCAGCAGGTTTCATATCAAATAAGTTTTCTATCACCTTTGAGATTTCACCATCAGTTTTAGTAATCTTTGCAGTACCAAATGTTTCCACATTAATTGATGTTGGTTCAGCAACACCAATTGCATAAGAAACCTGTACCAAAATTTTGTTACAAACTCCTGCAGCAACCATATTTTTTGCAATATGACGTGCGGCATAAGCCGCAGAACGGTCAACTTTACTCGGATCTTTTCCGCTAAAAGCGCCACCACCATGTGCTCCCCTGCCACCGTAAGTATCAACAATAATTTTTCTTCCGGTTAAACCGGTGTCACCGTGCGGACCTCCAATAACAAATTTACCTGTTGGGTTTATGTGATAGGTAATATCACTTTTAAACAAATCTTGAAGTTTTTTAGGCAATTTTGATACCATTCGTGGAATTAGAATACCCACAATATCCTTTCTTATTTTTGCCAACATTATTTCGTCTTCATCAAATTCATCATGCTGAGTTGATAAAACGATAGTATCTATTCTTATTGGTTTATGATCATCGGAATATTCAATAGTAACCTGACTTTTAGCATCAGGGCGTAAATAAGTAATTTCTTTATTTTCTCTACGGAGGTCAGCCAGTTCTCTTAGTAATAAATGACTAAGATCTAGTGCCAAAGGCATATAATTTTCAGTTTCGTCAGTAGCATAGCCAAACATCATACCTTGATCACCTGCCCCTTGCTCTTCTTTTTTTTCGCGATCAACACCTTGGTTAATATCTTGTGATTGCTCGTGAATTAACGAAATCACACCACAACTTTCACCATCAAATCGGTATTCACTTTTGGTATAACCAATTTTATTGATTGTGTTTCGTGCAATTCTTGCAGCATCTATATAGGTTTTGGTTTTAACTTCTCCGGCCAAAATTACCTGTCCGGTAGTTACCATGGTTTCACAAGCTACTTTTGATTCAGGATCAAAAGCTAAAAAAGCATCCAATAAATTATCAGAAATTTGATCAGCAACCTTATCAGGATGCCCTTCTGATACGGATTCAGATGTAAATAAATAAGACATTTTATTTTTTTTATTTGAGAAAAAATTGATTGCGAAAGTTTCTAAAGAAGTAGATAAATACTGCTTTAGCATTTTTTAATATTCTGTCCCGATTGTTATCGGGATTTTACAGAATCTGCTGAAAAAATGTTCAGCATTAGAGGTTGCAATCAGTTCAAATTTTTCCTCTTGTTTAACGTTGCAAATTTATAAAATATAAATTTATAAAAGCAAATATTTTTAAATTTAAGTTAAAAAGTAATCGAAAGTGTTTGATTATTTTAAAATCTGTTGTTTTAAAATAAATTTATGTGTTACTTTGCGCTCAAGTTCATTAACTTTTGAAATTGTTATCAAGAAAGGTGGAGGGATTAGACCCTTTGAAGCCTTAGCAACCCTTTATTTTGTAAAGAAGGTGCTAAATTCTACCTAATTTGGGAAGATAACCAACGATATATTCTATCTATCTTTTTTATAACAATTTCTAAATTTTTAATACTAAAATTAAAGAAATTGAAAAACAATTTACAACATCTTATTTTAAACGATTACACTACAGAGTCGGGTTATTTTTATCCTAACTTTGAATTGTCGTATCAAATATTCGGTCAGGATCTACACACCGCCCCAATTGTTTTGGTAAATCATGCGCTAACCGGAAATTCTAATGTTGCCGGAAAAAATGGATGGTGGAAAGAGTTGATCGGTCAGGGAAAAGTTATTGATACCAATAACTATACAATTATTGCGATTAATGTTCCCGGTAACGGATTTGATAAAAAACCTGAAAATATAATAGATAATTATCTTGATTTTAATGCACGCGATATTGCCAAACTTTTTGGTTTGGTTTTAGAAAGATTAAGCATTAAAAAATTATATGCTGTATTTGGCGGTTCACTCGGGGGCGGAATTGCCTGGGAAATGGCTTTTTTGTTTCCTGACCTGATAGAAAATCTAATTCCTGTTGCTTCCGATTGGAAAGCCAGTGACTGGATTTTAGCGCACAACAAAACTCAGTTACAGATCTTATCTAATTCAAGTCAGCCCGTTCATGATGCACGCATGATGGCAATGTTATTTTACAGAACTGCGGACTCGTTTAAACAAAAGTTTAATCGAACGAAAAATAAAGATCAGGGAAATTTTAATACTGAAAGCTGGTTGCTTTATCACGGTAAACAACTCGAAAATCGTTTTAGTTTAGAATCGTATAAAATGTTAAATCATTTGTTAAGTACTGTTGATGTGACAAGGGATAGAGGAAATTTTACAGAACTTGCCGGACAAATACAAGCCAATGTGATACAGGTTGGAGTTGATTCTGATTTCTTTTTTGTTCCAAAAGAGATCATTGAAACTAAAAAAATGTTAGATAGAGCCGGAGTTGAAAATGCCTATCACGAGATAAAGTCTATTCATGGTCATGATGCTTTTTTGATTGAATATGAGCAATTAAATGAAATTTTAAAGAGTGTTTTTAAAAACCCAAAAGCTAAAAAAACAATAAAACAAAAAGTAAAAGTTGTAAAATTTGGTGGTAAGTCGTTGGCAAATGGAGATGGTTTAGATCAGGTAATTCAAATAATTTATGACAAATTAAAAAATGATGAAAAAATTGTTGTAGTTGCTTCTGCAAGAGGTAATACAACGAATCTATTAGAAGAAATTTTAGATGATGCCAAAATTGATAAAGATTATAAAACAAAATTTAAAGAATTTAAGACTTATCAAATAGCACCAGATAAGAATGTAAATTTTGAAAAAGAATTTGAGCTTTTGCAAAAAGTTTTTGAAGGGGTTAAATTATTAGGTGATTACGGCAGTAAAATTAAAGATAGGGTTTTAGCTCAGGGAGAAATACTATCTGTTAAAATGTTGACAAACCTATTACAAAAACAAGGAATTGACGCTAATTTTGTTGATTCTAGAAAATTGATAAAAACAGATGATGCTTTTGGCGAGGCAGTTCCTTTACTTGAAATTTCTAAAGAAAACATAATTCGTTATTTCAAAAAAAATGATTCAGAGATACAGATCGTTACAGGATTTATTGCTTCAAATTTAGATGATGAAACAACTACTTTAGGTAGAAATGGCAGTAATTATTCTGCTTCATTATTGGCAAATTTTTTAGATGCTCAAGAATTACAAAATTACACTCATGTTAATGGAATTTATACTGCCAATCCTGATTTGGTTTCGGATGCACAAAAAATTGAAGAGCTGACTTTTCAGGAAGCTAATGAACTGGCAAATTTTGGAGCAAATATTTTACACGCTAAAACGATTATTCCTTTAATTGAAAAAAATATTCCGCTAAGGCTATTAAACACTTTTGATCCTGATAATACAGGAACTTTAATAAAATCACATGTTAGCAAAAAGGGGATTCGTTCAGTTACTGTACAGAAGGATGTATCGTTGATCAGTTTGGTTGGTAGAGGTTTACTTGGAAAATCAGGAGTTGATGCGAGAATATTTTCAGCTTTAGGAAAAGAAAATATTAGTGTGAGTATTATTTCGCAAGGTTCATCCGAAAGAGGAATTGGTTTTATTGTACAAACAAAAGATGCTAAAAAAGCAAAAGACACATTGGAAAATGAATTTAAAACCGAATTCGAAACTTTTGATGTTAACGATGTTCATATAAAGAATGATCTTGTAATAGTTTCAATTATTGGTCAAAAATTAGACAATTTTCATCTTTCATATAATTCATTGATGAAGAATGATATTTCCCCTGTTTTGATAAATAGCTCGGTTACAGGTGATAATATTTCTTTAGTTTTAGAAAAAAACGATCTTTATAAAGCGGTAAATGTAATTCACAGTAAAATATTTGGCGTTTCTACAAAGATAAATATCGCTATTTTTGGTAAAGGTTTGGTAGGAGGCACTTTAATAGATCAAATTCTAAAAAGCACAACTGATATTGAGAAAAGGAGAAAGATCAAACTCAATGTTTTTGCAGTTGCAAATTCTAAAAAAGTGTTGCTCCAAAAAAATGGAATAGATAGTAATTGGGAAGGAGATCTAGAAAAAAATGGTCAACAAAATTATAATATCAATGATGTTGTTCAATTTGCCAAAAAGAACCATTTTGAAAATTTAATTGCTGTTGATAATACTGCAAGCGAAGATTTTGTTAAAAATTATATTCCTTTGGTTGAAAATGGTTTTGACCTTGTTTCTTCCAATAAAATTGCCAATACAAAAGAGTTTACTTTTTATAGATTATTACGCAAAAAACTTCAGGAAAAAGAAAAGAATTATTTATACGAAACTAATGTTGGCGCTGGTTTACCCTTGTTAGACACCATTAAATTATTACACCATTCCGGTGAAAATATCACAAAAATAAAAGGTATATTTTCGGGCAGTTTGAGTTATATTTTTAATCATTTCTCTATTGAAGATAAACCGTTTAGTAAGATTTTAAAAGAAGCGGTAACAAAAGGATTTACTGAACCTGATCCCAGAGAAGATCTTAGTGGCAATGATGTAGGAAGAAAATTATTAATTCTGGCAAGAGAGTTAGATCTGCAAAATGAATTTGATGATATTGAAATTCAAAATTTAATTCCGAAGACCTTAAGAACTGGTTCTAAAGAAGTGTTTATTTCAAATATTGAAGATTTAAATGAAGTATTTCAAAAAATTAAATCTGATCAAAAACCAGATCAGGTTTTACGATATGTTGGTGAATTATCAGGAGATCTAAGTAAAGATAAAGGAGAATTAAAAGTAGAATTAATATCAGTGTCTAAAGAAAGTTCTTTAGGACAAGTAAAAGAATCGGATTCGATCTTTGAAATTTATACTGAGTCTTATGGCGAAAGACCACTTGTAATTCAAGGTGCAGGAGCTGGAGCCAAAGTAACTGCAAGGGGTGTTTTTGGCGATATTTTACGATTGACAGAAAAAGCAGTATAAATCTCTTGCAAGGTTTCTAAAATCTTGTAGGCATATATAAAACAGATAAAATGAGTACAAAAAAACATTTTGAAACGGAAGCTATTAGAAAGCAATCTGAAAGATCACAATTTAGTGAGCATTCAACACCTTTATACTTAACTTCAAGTTTTGTATTTGATGATGCCGAAGACATGCGTGCTTCATTTGCAGAAGAAAAAGACAAAAATTTATACAGTAGATTTTCAAATCCAAACACATCTGAATTTGTAGATAAAATAGTGAGTATGGAGGGTGCAGAAAGTGGTTACGCTTTTGCAACAGGAATGGCTGCAATCTTTTCAACCTTTGGTGCTTTATTGCAAAGTGGTGACCATATTGTTTCTTGTCGTTCAGTTTTTGGTTCTACGCATACTTTATTTACAACTTATTTACCCAAATGGAATATTGAAACTACTTATTTTAAAGTAAATGAAGTAGATAAAGTGGAGCGTTTAATTAAGCCAAACACAAAAATATTATATGCTGAAACACCAACAAATCCGGCTGTTGATATTTTAGATTTAGAACTTCTCGGCAAAATTGCCAAAAAGCATAATATTTTATTGGTAATTGATAACTGTTTTGCAACACCTTATTTGCAAAAACCTATTGAATTTGGGGCAGATATAGTAGTACATTCAGCTACAAAATTAATTGATGGTCAGGGTAGAGTTTTGGGAGGAATTGCTGTTGGTAGAGCTGATCTGATTCGTGAGATCTATTTATTTTCAAGAAATACCGGTCCGGCAATGTCACCTTTTAATGCATGGGTTTTATCTAAAAGTTTAGAAACTTTAGCTGTAAGAGTTGACAAACATTGTGAAAATGCTTTTAAAGTAGCTGAATTTTTAGAAAGTCATTCCAATGTAAATTGGGTAAAATACCCTTTCTTAAAAAGCCATCCACAATATAAAGTTGCAAAAAAACAAATGAAATTAGGAGGAAATATTGTAGCTTTCGAAGTAAAAGGGGGAATTGAAGCGGGTAGAATTTTCTTAAATAAAATAAAAATGTGTTCTTTGTCGGCTAATTTAGGAGATACTAGAACTATTGTTACACACCCGGCTTCAACAACACACAGTAAATTATCCAAAGCGGATAGATTAGAAGTTAGTATAACCGATGGTTTGGTAAGAGTATCAGTTGGTTTAGAACATATAGATGATATAATTAACGATCTTTATCAGGCATTAAATACTTAAAAATGTTATTGTATAACAATAAAAATAATGACCATTACAAAAAAGGTGTAACCAAACGCAGGAGCATGGTGAAGGCAATTACATGGCGTACAATTGGCACTCTAGACACGATCATTATTTCATATTTTTTAACAGGACAGATAAAAATTGCTATTTCAATAGGTAGTATAGAAGTTTTTACTAAAATGATCCTATATTTTTTTCATGAAAGAATATGGAATCTAATCAAATGGGGAAAAAGAGATTAATAATGCAAAAAATTGAAGAGATATTAAAAGAAAAAATTCTGATCTTAGATGGTGCAATGGGCACCATGATTCAACAATATAATTTTACTGAAGAGGATTTTAGAGGCGAACGATTTAAAGATTTTCCGGTTCCTTTAAAAGGGAACAATGATCTACTTTCAATTACACAACCTGAAGCAATTAAAGAGATCCATAAAAAATATTTAGAGGCTGGTGCTGATATTATCGAAACAAATACTTTTTCGGGAACTACTATTGCTATGGCAGATTATAAAATGGAAGATCTGGTATATGAGTTGAATTATGAATCTGCAAAAATTGCTAAAGAAATCGCTAATGAATTTACTAAAAATGAGCCTAAAAAACCAAGGTTTGTAGCTGGTTCAATGGGGCCAACCAATAAAACGGCAAGTATGTCACCCGAGGTAAATGACCCGGGTTTTAGGGCGATTACTTTTGAAGAATTAAAAACTGCATACAAACAACAAGCAGAGGCACTGATTGATGGAGGTGCAGATCTTCTTTTAGTAGAAACAGTTTTTGATACTTTAAATGCCAAAGCAGCATTATTCGCTATTGAAGAAATAAAATCTGAAAGAAAAATTCATATTCCGGTGATGGTGAGCGGAACAATTACCGATGCAAGCGGTAGAACTTTATCAGGCCAGACTGCCGAAGCTTTTTTGATATCTGTTTCGCACATTCCGTTATTGACAGTTGGTTTAAATTGTGCATTAGGAGCCAAACAATTAACACCTTATTTACAGATTATTTCTGATAAAACAAGTTTTGCAGTATCTGCACATCCCAATGCCGGATTACCGAATGCCTTTGGAGAATATGATGAAAGTCCGCAGGATATGGCAGAACAAATTAAAGAATACCTAGATAAAAATTTAGTGAATATTGTTGGTGGTTGTTGCGGAACAACTCCTGAGCATATTAAGGCTATAGCCGAAATGGTTAAGGATTATAAACCGAGGATTGCCGCACAATAAGTTAAAATTTAATATTGGATTTACGAAGTTCGTTTCCTCCAAGGTTTATAATCTTTCAGGGATAATAGAAAAGATTTTTAATTATTTTTCACTTCGTTCTGAATGATACAAAAATGAATTGTAAAAAATTAAAATTATCGGGTTTAGAACCATTGATCATTGATGAAAACAGCAATTTTATCAATATTGGCGAAAGAACGAATGTAGCAGGATCACGTAAATTTCTTCGATTAATCAAAGAAGAAAATTATGATGAAGCGTTAGATATTGCTCGTAATCAAGTAGAAGGTGGTGCCCAGATCATTGATATAAATATGGATGATGGCTTGATAGACGGGAAAAAAGCCATGGTTGATTTTATGAATCTGATTGCTGCTGAGCCTGATATTGCCAGAGTTCCAATAATGATCGACAGTTCAAAATGGGAGATCATAGAAGCCGGATTACAGGTAGCTCAGGGAAAATGCGTGGTAAATTCTATTAGTTTAAAAGAAGGTGAAGAGAATTTTATCAATCAGGCAACTTTAATAAAACGATATGGTGCAGCTGCTATTATAATGGCTTTTGATGAAACTGGTCAGGCCGATAGTTACGAACGCAGATTAGAAATCACAAAACGATCTTATGATATTTTGGTAAATAAAGTTGATTTTCCACCTCAAGATATCATTTTCGATTTGAATATTTTTCCGGTTGCAACCGGAATGGATGAACACAAAACCAATGCTACCGATTTTATTGAAGCAACTCGCTGGGTTAAAGAGAATTTACCTTGTGTAAGTGTTAGTGGGGGCTTGAGTAATGTATCTTTCTCTTTTAGAGGAAATAATACCGTAAGAGAAGCTATGCATTCGGTGTTTTTATATCATGCCATTCAGGCGGGGATGAATATGGGAATTGTAAACCCTACTATGTTAGAGGTTTATGATGAAATTCCAAAAGACCTTTTAAAGCATGTTGAAGATGTGATCCTCAATAAAAGAGAAGATGCTACGGAAAGATTATTAGAATTTGCTGAAACTGTAAAAGGAATAAAAAAAGAACAAAAAATAGATCTTACCTGGAGAGAAAAGTCATTGCAAGATAGAATTACACATGCTTTGGTTAAAGGTATTGATGCTTTTATTATTGAAGATATTGAAGAAGCCAGGCAAAATGCTGATGAACCGGTTGAAGTAATAGAAAATAATTTAATGACTGGTATGAGCGTAGTTGGAGCGTTTTTTGGTTCCGGGAAAATGTTTTTACCTCAGGTTGTAAAATCAGCAAGGGTGATGAAAAAAGCAGTGGCTTATTTAACCCCTTATATTGAAGAGATGAAAGAAGCCCCTAAATCCCCAAAGGGGACTTACCACTGGCAAACTGCTAATCCTGTTTTGTATGGACTTTTAAAGGATCATGCAAAGAAAATGAGAAATCAACCCACTGAAGCAGAGTCTTTATTGTGGAATGTTCTTAACGGAAAACAATTGGAAGGATATAAGTTTAGAAGACAACACATTATTAGTGAATATATAATTGATTTTATCTGTTTAAGAGAAAATTTAATTATAGAAGTAGACGGATTAATTCATCAATTACCTGAGAACAAAGCAAATGATAAAGAACGAACTAAATGGTTAGAATCAGAAGGTTATAGAGTTATAAGATTTACGAATAAGGATATTTTAACAAATTTAGATTTTGTATTGGAATCTATTTTAAAAACATTGGAGACTCCCCCTTCTGGGGTTGGGGGGGCTGGTGCTGGTAAAATATTAATGGCAACTGTAAAAGGAGATGTTCATGATATTGGTAAAAATATTGTGAGTGTAGTTCTAAGCTGTAATAATTATAAAATTATAGATCTTGGCGTGATGGTGCCACCGGAAAAAATTATTGAAGCTGCCAAAAAAGAAAATGTTGATGTTATAGGATTAAGTGGTTTAATTACACCTTCGCTTGATGAGATGGTATTTTTGGCAAAAGAAATGGAACTTCAGAATTTTAAAGTCCCATTATTAATTGGCGGTGCAACAACTTCAAAAGCACATACGGCTGTAAAAATTGATCCCGAGTATAAATATGGTGTTGTACATGTTTTAGATGCTTCAAAAGCGGTGACTGTTGTTGGTGACCTTTTAAATAAGAAAGATTCTGAAAATTATCTAAAAAATATTAAAGAAGATTATAAAAAAGTTCGTAAAGGATTCTATGATAGGGCTAAAAAGAAAGAATTTTTATCTTTAGCTGAAGCTCGAAATAATAAACTAAAAATTGATTGGGGTAATGAAATAATTCCTACTCCAAAATTTATCGGAACCAAAGTTTTTGAGAAGATAAATTTAAAAAAGTTGATTGATTATATTGATTGGACTCCATTTTTTAGAACTTGGGAATTACATGGTAAATTTCCTGAAATTTTAAACGATGAAAAAGAAAGGGAGGAAGCATCAAAATTATTTACAGATGCTAAAATGATACTTAAAAGAATTGTTAAAAATAATTTATTGGAAGCAAAAGCTGTATTTGGAATATTCCCGGCAAATACAGTTGATAATGATGATATTGAGGTTTACGAAAATTCATTTCGCGAAAGTGTTAAAGCAAAATTTATTACACTTCGCCAGCAAGGTAAAAAGAGAATAGGTATTGCAAATATTGCCTTAGCAGATTTTATTGCGCCAAAAGAGTCAAAAAAAGAAGATTATATTGGTGCTTTTTGTGTTACTGCCGGGTTTGGAACAGATGAATTAGCAAGAGAATTTGAGGCTGATCATCAAGATTATGAAGCAATTATGGTAAAATCCATTGCAGATAGATTGGCCGAAGCTTTAGCAGAATATTTACATCAGGAAGTGCGAAGACAATTTTGGGGTTATGCAAGTGACGAACAATTTACAAGCAATGATCTGGTAAAAGAAAAATTCAGAGGAATTCGTCCGGCACCCGGTTATCCATCTTGTCCTGATCACACTGAAAAAAGAACTATTTGGAATTTACTGGAAGTTGAAGAAAATATTGGTGTAAAACTAACTGAAGGATTATCCATGTGGCCAGCAGCATCTGTTTCAGGATATTATTTTGCCAATAAAAAGTCAAAATATTTTGGTTTGGGTAAGATCACTAAAGAGCAAGTGAAAGATTTTGCAAAAAGGAAAAATATGAAAACTGATGAAGCAAAAAAATGGTTATCACCAAATTTAGAATAGAACATGAAAATCACAGAACATATAAAAAAAGCAAAAGGAAAGACTTTATTTTCATTTGAAATAGTTCCTCCTAAAAAAGGACAACATATTCAAAAATTATATAATAATATTGATCCTTTGATGGAATTTAAACCGCCGTTTATAGACGTTACAACCTCAAGAGAGGAATACATTTATGTAAAGAAAACAGGAGGATTATTAGAAAGAAAAATTACACGTATGCGCCCAGGAACTGTTGGAATATGCGCTTCAATTATGCATAAATATAATGTTGATCCGGTGCCTCATGTTTTATGTGGAGGTTTTACCAAAGATGAAACTGAATATGTTTTGGTTGACTGTCATTATCTGGGTATTGATAATGTTATGGCATTGAGAGGTGATGCGATGAAACATCAATCTTATTTTGAACCAACCAAAGATGGATATTCCTATGCATCAGAACTGGTAAAACAAATTGATGATCTAAATAAAGGTAAATATTTGCACGATATAACTGATATGCCTCATAGATCTGATTTTTGTATTGGTGTTGCCGGTTATCCGGAAAAACATTTGGAATCGCCAAGTATGGAAGCTGATCTCAGAAGACTTGTCCAAAAAGTTGAAGCAGGAGCAGATTATGTGGTAACTCAAATGTTTTTTGACAATCAAAAATATTTCGATTTTGTAAGAGCAGCAAGAGAAATTGGAATAAAAGTACCGATTATTCCAGGTATCAAGCCGGTATCAATTAAAAGGCATCTCAATATATTACCACAAGTTTTTAGAATTAATTTACCAGATGATTTGGTTAAAGAAATTGAAAAGTGTTCAGACAACAAACAAATTAGGGAAGTTGGTAATGAATGGGCAATAAAGCAATCAAAAGAATTATTAGATGCCGGAGTTCCGGTTGTACATTATTATTCAATGGGAAAATCAGATAATATTAAAACAATAGCTTCGCAGGTTTTTTAATAAAGAATTTTTTTATAAGGTTATCACTTATTTTAATACAATCATAAGAAAAAGAAATTCACAATAATAATTAAACTCAAATTATTGTTTATTTTTGCAATTAAAATCAGAAAAAATTAACTAAAAATAAAAATTATGGCAATAGAAGTAACTGATGCAACATTTGAAGAAGTAGTATTAAAATCTGACAAACCCGTTATAGTAGATTTTTGGGCTGTATGGTGTGGACCGTGTAGAATGCTACACCCAATATTGGACGAAATTGAAAAGGATTATAGTGATAAAATAGTTATTGCTAAAGTTGATGTTGATAATAACCAAAAATATGCGGCTGAATATGGTGTAAGAAACATACCAACTGTTTTGATCATAAAGGGTGGAGAAGTTGTTGAAAAACAAGTAGGTGTAGCACCAAAATCAGTTTATACTAATAAGATTGATGCTCTTTTATAAAAAGAAGTTTAAATAATATATATTTAAAAATCCATTGAAAATAGTTTCAATGGATTTTTAGTTGAGAGTAGGTTGAAACCTTATTATTTAAAGGTTAATTTCTTTGTGCAACAGTTCTTCTTGAATTAGTCTTAGAACGTAATTTTTTTTTAGAACTCTTATTAATTAAACTCCTACTGTTAGAGCTCCGCTGAGATACACTTCCTCTAGGAGTATTTTTTGTTTGCCTTTTATTATTTTTATAAGAATTTCTTTGAATAGTTTTATTTTGTTTTACACTTTTTGTTGGTGCATTTCTATTTGTAACCGTTCTTCTTTGATATGTATTTAATTTTTCTTTTTTATCATTATATGTAATTTTATTATTTCTATTTGATATGTTGTTTTTTTGTGATTTTACATTTCTATTAGAAATATGTTTTATTGCACGAGAATTACTTTTAGTAGAATTACGATTATAATTATTTAATGTTTGTGAGCTTCGATTTCTAACAGAAGTATTATTTCTGACTACACGACTATTGTTAGAATTAGTTGAACGTTTTTTATAGGTGATACCTGAATTGGTTTTTCCAACTCTTGAATTTACTTTTCTAAAAGTTCTTTTTTTATTGTAATTTTTATAATAGTTTTCGTTGTAGTTATAGCTGCCATATTCATAACGATATGGATTGTAATATCGCCTGTAAGGATTATAACTCACTACACATCTATTAAAATGGGGTCTAACAAAGAACTTATGAAATGGATTAAAAATGTAAAATCTGTTAAAGTGATTTACATACCCTGCATAATGAGAGTAATATCCATAAGTATTATAATATATATGTAAACTTCCAATTCTAGACAATCTGGTTTTAAAATAATTTATTCTAACATTGCCAACTTGCGATATTCTACCATAATAGTCATAATAAATGGGAACACTTTCAATTTGAATAATTGCCCCATAGTCATCATATTGTACATAAGCATTATAATCATATCCTGAGTTATAAGAAATATTTACAACACTAAAATTTACATTTGTATGTAAACCATTTCTAGGGTTGATATAAAAATCAAATTCACCATTTTGGAATATTGAAAATGTAATACCATTTTCTACGAAAGTAAATTTTTCTCCATAACTGTTATAACCATATAAAGTAGTATTTACATTACTTTTGGTGTTAGCAAAAATTAGTGGAGAAAAGCCGAATGAAATTATTGAAATAAGTATAAGTAGTTTTTTTCTCATGGTGTATATATTTAATATTAATAAAAAATATAGTTTTGCTAGCACTATTAGTATAATGTTTGCAAACAATGTGCCAAAACGATAGACCCTTATAGATACTGAGGTACACAAGGAAATATTTTTAAAGTATAAAACTGCTTTAGGGTTAATTATTTCTTACTTTTGAAATATGCAATTATCTGAGATCAACAATTATTCTACGTTTCAAAATCTTGAACTTTTAGCACGGCAAGTTGTTGAAGGTTTTATAACCGGTATGCATAAAAGTCCGTTTCATGGTTTTTCTGTTGAATTTGCAGAACATAGACTATATAACAAAGGAGAAAGCACAAGGCATATTGATTGGAAATTATACGCTAAAACAGACAAATTGTTTGTAAAACGTTATGAAGAAGAAACCAATTTAAGATGCCAGATCATTATTGATAATTCAGCATCTATGCATTTTCCAGAAAGCAATAATTCAAAAATTTCAGAATTAAATAAAATAGGTTTTTCTGTAATGGCAACGGCTTCTTTATTAGAAATATTAAAACGTCAACGGGATGCTTTTGGCTTAAGTTTATATACAGATAAGATAGATTATTTTGCTCCGGCAAAAGGGAGTGAAAGGCATAGAAGGATGTTACTGGAACAATTACAGGATCTGTTGCAAAATGAATCTATTAAAGCAACAGATACTTATAAAGTTTTACATGAAATTGCAGAGAAAATTCACCGGCGTTCATTGATATTTTTGTTTACTGATATGTTGCAGGCTGACAAGAATGATGAAGCATTATTTGAAGCCTTACGCCATTTAAAGTATAATAAGCATGAAGTTGTGTTGTTTCACACATTTGATGGAAGATTGGAATACAATTTTGATTTTGATCAAAGACCAAAGAAATTTGTTGATGTAGAGTCAGGAGAAAAAATAAATTTATACGCTGATTCTATCAAAGAAAATTATAAAAAAGCTGTAAACAGATATTTTAAAGAATTGAGAATGAAATGTATGCAGTACAAAATTGATTATGTTCCTATAGATATTAATTCAGGGTTTGATCAAATTTTAACAGCATATTTAATAAGGAGACAACGGTTTTTATAAAAAAAGTAAAAAATATTTTTGTCATAATAAAAAACGCACTTATATTTGCAACCGCTTAGAGCAACGGTTTGGTAGTTCAGCTGGTTAGAATACCTGCCTGTCACGCAGGGGGTCGCGGGTTCGAGTCCCGTCCAGACCGCTTTTAAAATAGTTGTGTTGTTAACAAAAGAGTTTGA
>JAOZVI010000112.1 GCA_029938265.1 Flavobacteriaceae bacterium
CCTTTTTTTTGGTATTTCATTATAATTATTTTATGTATTATTTATTATTTCACATTAATATTGTAATTTTATATGGATATTCTAAAAACATAAAATGATGAAAAAATTATTGATCTTAACTGTTATCTTAAGCATTATTACTTCCTGTAATAAAGAAAAAAAAGAAGTTGTAAAAGAAGATAATAAGAGTAAAACTGAGTTGACCGCATTACAAACCAAGGCAAAAGGAATTTTTGGTGAATTACCTAAATTTGTTGAAAATAAAGATAACCTTGTAACTGATGAAAAAGTAGCACTTGGAAAATCACTCTATTTTGATAATATTTTATCAAAAAATCAAACACAAAGTTGTAATACTTGTCATAATTTGGATACCTATGGTGTCGATAATTTTTCTACTTCACCCGGTGATAAAAAGGGTACTTTTGGTAGTAGAAACTCGCCTACTACACTAAATGCTGCATTACATATTGCACAATTTTGGGACGGTAGAGAACCTGATGTAGAAGCTCAAGCCGGTGGCCCTGTACTCAATCCTGTTGAAATGGGAATGCCTGATGAAAAAACTGTGGTTGACAGGTTATCAAAAGTAGAAAAATACAAACAAATGTTTGCCAAAGCATTTCCTGAAGATAAAGAACCCATTACATTTAATAATATGAAAAAAGCTATTGGAGCTTTTGAACGAAAATTAATCACTCCTTCAAAATTTGATGAATATTTAGCCGGAAATAATGCAGTCATGAATGATCTTGAAATAGATGGTCTTCAAATATTTATTGATAAAGGATGTATTGCATGTCACAGTGGTAATGCGCTTGGCGGATATATATTTCAAAAGTTTGGTGTTTTTGAAGATTATTGGAATCATACAAAAAGTAAAAAAATTGATGAAGGTAAATTTGAAGTGACTAAAAATGAAGCAGATAAGTATGTTTTTAAATCTCCTTCACTAAGAAATATTTCAAAAACATATCCGTATTTTCATGATGGCAGTATAAAAGAATTAGATGAAGCTATAAAAATTATGGCTAAAGTTCAACTAAATCTAGATCTTTCTGACCAAGAATTGAAAGCTGTTCTTGCTTTCTTAAATTCACTTACAGGTGAAGTTCCTGCCGAATTGAAAATGTAATGAAAGCGTTTTAGCTTTTTTTATTTTGATTTCATGAAATTTTGATCAAAATTGCTCGAACAAAAAACACCCGTCTTATGACGGATGTTTTCTAATTTTTGGGTGGAAGACCGGTTTAATACTTGAACCATTTGGCTTCTGTAAGGCCTTCAAAAATTAGAAACCATATAATACATATTTTTTATTCTTCACAATTTTGATTTCAAGAAATCTTGATCAAAATTGCTCGAACAAAAAACACCCGTCTTATGACGGATGTTTTCTAATTTTTGGGTGGAAGACCGGTTTCGAACCGGCGACCTCTAGAACCACAATCTAGCGCTCTAACCTACTGAGCTACAACCACCATTTACTTATAAAGAATTACCTTAGGGTTAATTCGGATGCAAATATAATCTATTTACTTACTTCTTCAAATAAAAAAATATAAATTGTTAAAGAAAATGAGATCATTAGAATAAATAAAGTCGAATACTTATTAATTCCTTTCATAACTAATTGTTTAAGAAAAAATACCGTAATTTTAAAAAAAAATAAAGTATGAAATTCATTACAATGTTATTCACTTTTATATGTTTTGTTGTTATTATTAATACTACACAATCTTGTTCAAAAAGTATTGACAATATATCTTCTGAAAAGCTTTCTGATAATGAATTATTAGATCTGGTTCAAAAAAATACATTCAAATATTTTTGGGATTTTGCACATACAAAAAGTGGCATGGCATTAGAAAGATCAAATCCAGAAGCCTATAATGGAGAAGCTCCAAATATCGTAACTTCTGGAGGAAGTGGTTTCGGTGTAATGGCGATAATTGTGGCTGTTGAAAGAAATTTTATTTCTAGAGAGCAAGCCGTTGAGCGACTTCATAAAATAACAGACTTTCTATTGAACGGTGATCGGTTTCATGGAGCTTTTCCACATTGGTATAATGGAAATACAGGTAAAGTAAGACCATTTTTTACAGAAGATAATGGAGGTGATATCGTTGAAACTTCATTTATGATCCAGGGATTGTTAACTGCTCGCCAATATTTTGACAAAGATGATATTCATGAAAATTCACTAAGAGAAAAAATAAATAGACTTTGGAATGAAGTGGAATGGAATTGGTACACAAATGGAAAAGATGTTTTAACATGGCATTGGTCACCAAATTATGGATGGCAGATCAATCATGAAATTAAGGGTTATAATGAAGCTTTGATCACATATGTATTAGCTTGTTCTTCAAAAACTCATCCAATTAAAGAAGTTGCTTACCATCAAGGATGGACTTCAGGTAACAATTTTAATAATGGAAATATTTATTATCAAAAATGGAATTTACCTCTAGGTCAAAATTATGGCGGTCCTCTCTTTTTTACTCACTATTCATTTTTGGGTTTAGACCCAAATGGATTAAAAGATAATTATGCCGATTACTGGGAACAAAATGTTAATCATACATTGATCAATAGAGAGTATTGTATAAATAACCCTAAAAGTTATGTGGGTTATAGTAAAAACTGCTGGGGATTAACTGCCAGCGACAACCATAAAGGTTATTCAGCTCATAGCCCAACAAATGATCTGGGAGTTATCTCTCCTACTGCTGCTCTATCCTCATTTCCTTATACACCTGAGTTTTCAATGGAAGCTTTACGCCATTTTTATTATGATTTTGACGGAAAACTATGGGGAGAATATGGTTTTTATGATGCTTTTAATGTAAGTAAAAATTGGTATTCAAATAATTATTTAGCAATCGATCAGGGTCCGATAATTATTATGATTGAAAATTATCGTACAGGTCTTTTATGGAATTTATTTATGTCATGCCCTGAAGTGAAAGAAGGATTATCTAAACTCAATTTCACGAGTCATCATTAAAACAAATATTTAAATATTAGTAACATTTATCAATGATTATTGAAAATTCAACTTATAAGCCACCTTATATTTTTAAAAATAGGCATTTTAATACGGTTTACCGAAACTTATTTCATCAGATTGCTGTAAAATTCCAAAGGAAAAGAATTGAAACTAATGATGGTGATTTTTTAGATCTAGACTTTTCAACAACAAATTCTAAAAAAATTACAATTATAATTCACGGGCTCGAGGGCAGCTCATCTTCAAGCTATGTAAAATCATTAACAACAGTATTAAATTTAAATAAATTTGATGTAGTAGTCTTGAATCTAAGAGGTTGCAGCGGTGAACCTAACCGTTTATTAAGTTCGTATCACAGTGGGAAAACAGATGACTTAGCAGCTGTGCTTTCTCATTTAGATGATCAAACTAAATATGACGCGTATTATATTGTTGGATTTAGTCTTGGTGGTAATCAAACACTAAAATATTTAGGCGAAAATGGCCATCAAACTAACTCAAATATCAGATCTGCTGTTGCAATATCTGTTCCATGTGACCTAAAAGGTTCTTCAGAAATTTTAGAAAAATTTGAGAATCAGATTTATATGCGTCGATTTATAAGATCATTAAAACAAAAAGCATTTATTAAATCTCAATATTTTCCAAATTCATTTTTAAATAAAGATAAAATTGATAAAGTAAAGAATTTATATGATTTTGATAATTTATACACTGCACCTGCTCATGGTTTTAAAGATGCTTTTGACTATTGGGAAAAGAGTAGCAGTAAACAATTCATAACAAATATTAAAAATCCAACCTTATTAATAACTGCAGCTGATGATCCCTTTTTATCAAAATCCTGCTATCCGGTAAAAGAAGCTTCTGAAAATTCAAATTTTTATTTAGAAATTCCCAAATATGGTGGCCATGTTGGTTTTAATTCAAATTTTTCAAGAATAAATGGACTATGGTTAGAAAATCGAATCGTACAATTTATTGATAATCTAATTTAATCGCATCTGTCATTTTTAAGTATTTAATTATCAGTATATTGCCGCTTTGCTGCTTTGATAAAAGCAAGTAATCAATATATTATTTTTAAAATTGATTTACTAAAAACTCTATTTGATTAAATTTCCATTTCATCAATTTATAAGTAAATCTGTTTAAGTATATTTGTACAAAATCAAGCAATTGAAATTGAAAATAAACATCATTTTATTTCTTTTTTTTACCCAAATAACTGTTGGACAAGCTTTGCGTAGTTTTTCTAACGAATTTTTAAATATTGGCGTTGATGCTGCAGCATTTGGCATGGGTAAAGCTGTAATTGCATCGAGCAATGATGTCAATGCAATTTATTGGAATCCGGCAGGTTTAGTTCATATTGATGATTATCAAGGTGCTTTAATGCACGCTGAATATTTTCAGGGAATTGGTAAATATGATTATGCAAGTTTTGCAAAACCCATTAACGAAGAAAGTGCTTTTGCAATTTCATTAATTAGATTTGGAGTTGATGATATATTAAATACAACTGAATTAATTGATAATCAAGGTAATATAAATTATGATAATATCAGTTTATTTTCAGCTGTCGATTATGCTTTTACTATTGGTTACGCAAAAAAATTACCTATTAAGGGTTTCGATATTGGGTTTAATGGAAAAATTGTACACAGGCAAATTGGTGATTTTGCTGCTTCCTGGGGATTTGGTTTAGATGCAGCCATGCAATATCAAACGGAAAGTGAATGGAAATTTGGTCTAATGATGAGAGACATCACAACAACATTCAATGCATGGAGTATTGATCAGGGTGAATACGATAAAATAAAAAATGCCATACCCGGAGAAAATAATGAAGAACCTGAAGCGCTAGAATTGACCAAACCAAAAGTACAGTTTGGTGTTGCAAAATCATTTATAGTATATAGAGATTTTAGTATTCTTACAGAAATAGACTTAAATATGCGTTTTTCGGAGACTAATGATCTATTATCTACTTCATTTTTAAGTATTGATCCTGCAATAGGATTTCAAATTGATTATTTAAAAATGGTTTTTTTAAGGGGTGGCATTAATAATTTACAGCAATTTATAGAATATGACGAAAGCAATTCAATTTCAATTGAACCAAATTTTGGTGTAGGTTTTAGATACAAAGGTGTTCAGGTTGATTATGCACTGGCAAATATTGGTGGAGCAAACGGAACTTTATTTTCAAATATATTTTCAGTAAAAGTTGATCTAAGCTATTTTAGATAAAATAATTGGATAAAAGATATGCGTAATCTGTATGAAAATATAAATTCTCACTGATATCGCTGAATAGTAAAATAACAATTTATAAATTGAAAGATCCGCTTGATTTGCGTAAAATTAAATCAGCATGTTCTGCAAGAAAATAAGTCTTGCAGGTATCAGAATAAATAACCTAAATAAAAAATCAAAACGTTGAAAAAATTATTATTACTATTACTGTTTCCATTTTTTATAAATGCCCAGATAATTAAACTCTCTCCTAAAGCGGAGATCACGGTGATTACATGTGGCTCAGGTGAAGAATTATATTCAACATTTGGCCATAGCGCCTTTAGAGTCCATGATATCAATAATAAATTAGACCGGGTTTATAACTACGGTACTTTTAATTTTAAAACTGAGAATTTTTATTTAAAATTTATTCAGGGAAATCTTCTGTACGAATTGAGAGCTTATAGTTTTGGAAATTTTTTACGCACTTATCATTATGAAAATAGATGGGTAAAAGGGCAGATTTTAGATCTTACAGAACAGGAAAAGCAAACTGTTTATGAATTCCTAGAGAATAATGCCAAGCCTGAGAACAGAGCTTATAAATACGACTTTTTTTATGATAATTGTTCCACCAGAATTTATGATGTTCTTGAAAATACATTAAATGATAAGATAATTTTTGATAATAATTTTGATAAAAGCAACCTAACACATAGAGATCTAATTCAAAAATATTTAGGCGATTTGCCATGGAGTGATTTTGGAATTGATCTGGCATTGGGTTCGGTAATTGATAGAAAAGCTACAGCAAAAGAATATATGTTCTTACCTGATTATGTTTTTAATGCGCTCGAAAAAGTTAAAATTAATAAAAATGGAAATGAAGAACCAATAGTAAAACGCACTGAAGAAATTTTATTGGATTTTAAAGATTCTTCTTCAATAACTTTTTTTACACCGCTTATCGTATTTAGCCTCTTGGCTTTACTTGTACTATGGTTAACTTATCGAGATCTAAAAAACAGATCCCGTAATAAAATATTGGATTATATTATTTTTATAGTAACCGGAATAACCGGAGTAGTTGTACTACTGCTTTGGTTTGCAACCGACCATTCTACAACTAAAGATAATTTTAATTTTTTATGGGCTTTTGCCCCTAACCTTATCTTTGCTTTTTTGGTAATTAAAAACCAAAAAATTACATATTATTATATAATTGCATTATTGGTATTATTAGATATATTACTGACCTTATGGATATTTAAAGTTCAAATCTTTTCAATTGCATTAATTCCGATCTTAGTAATTTTGTATGTCAGATATATTTATTTATGGTTTTATTTTAAAATTAAATAACGGTTTTCATGTCAAAAACTAAAAAAATATTTTTTTTCGGTATTGTTATTATTTTTATAATAGCCAGTGCAATTCTATATAAATCTTTTCATAATGAAATTGAAAGTGTTACAACCAAATTAGATGAACTCTCTGGGTTTGAATATGATCAATCCGGTAATCTCTGGGGTATAGATGATAGTGGTAATCCGCCAGAAATATATAGAATTGATACTATTGGTAATATCTCAAAAACCATAAAAATTGCCAATGCTAAAAATATTGATTGGGAAGATATGACGCAAGATGAGCTAGGATATTTTTATATTGGTGATTTTGGAAATAATCTCAATAAACGAAGAGATCTTACAATTTACAAAATTAAAAACCCAACAGATATTAAAGGCAATGAAACACAAGCAGAAATTATTCGGTTCAAACTTGAGGATCAGTTTTCTTTTCCAGAACCGGATGCTGATAAGAATTATGACATTGAAGCCTTTGTGAGTTATAAAAGCAAATTATATCTATTTACAAAGAACCGTACCAAGCCTTTTGATGGTTTAACACATTTGTATGAAATGGGAGAAAACGCAGCAAACTATAAAGCTAAATATATCAATAAATTCAAAACCTGTTCAAGTAATAAATATTTATGTTGGATCACATCTGCTGCCCTAAGTCCAAAACGGGACAAACTGGCTTTATTAAGTTCAAATAAAATATGGATATTCAAAAACTGGAAAGGTAATGATTTCTTTTCCGGAGAGGTAAAAGAAATTGATTTGGGAGTTGTAACCCAAAAAGAGTCAATTACTTTTTACAATGATTCTATTTTGATATATGCTGATGAAAAATTTAAAGGAATTGGAGGTAATATCTACTATCTCAATATAAATGA
>JAOZVI010000113.1:0-3901 GCA_029938265.1 Flavobacteriaceae bacterium
ATTGCATTTAAGGATGGCAAACCTTCTTCAAATATTGCAAAAGTTATTAAAATTACAGTTGTAGCAGTATATTAACTTTTTTAGGTTGATTATAAAAGTGTCAATCTTACTTGAATAAAGCAGATTCGGCACTTTTTGTATTTATATTTGTTGTTTACTTTACTAATTTTATATGATTAGCCTCATAAGTTTTTATATCTCCATTCTCATCACTATAGATCAGAAAAGCTTTTAATTCCGGATGATCTTTTAAAAATAATTTACTTTCTTCAAAACCTAATGACATTAAAGCTGTAGCATAACCATCAACATCAGCACAATCAAGCTTTGCAATAACTGAGACACTCAATAAACTACTTTTGCTCGGGAATCCGGTTTTGGGATCTAAAGTATGTGCATATTTTTCACCGGTTTTATAATCAATTTTAAATTTTCTGTAATTTCCTGAAGTTGCAATTGATTCATCCTCTAAGTTTATAAAAGTTTGAAATGAACGTTTATCATCAAAATTTGGTTTTTCTATAGCGATCTTCCATGGTTTATTTTTTGGATTAACACCTCGTGTTCTTACTTCTCCCCCAATTTCTACCAAATAATTTTTAATATGTTTTTTTTCAAAAAACCTTCCCAAAACATCAACTGCATAACCTTTTGCAATGGCATTAAAATCTAAATACGTTTTATTATGTTTTTTAATAACTCTCTTATCTATGATCTCTACTTTATCTAAACCTACTAATTCTAATAAACTTTTAATATTTACAGAATCTAATTCTTCAATTTTTTCGCCGGGACCAAAACCCCAGGCATTTACTAAAATTCCAATAGTTGGATCAAAATAACCATCAGTTTCCTGATATATCCTTTTAGATTTTTGAAAAACTTCTTCGAACATAGCATCAACCAAAATTGTTGTATCACCTTTATTTATTTTTGAAATATCCGAAAATGGAATATATGTAGATAATGATCTGTTCACTGCATGTATCAAACTATCAATTTGTTTTTCAAAATGTCGTTGCTCACTATCCATATAAGTTATATGAAACATAGTTCCTAAGGCTTGCCCCTCTAACTGAAATTTGCTTTCAGATTTTGTTGAGGTGTTACAAGACAATGTCAAAAAAATTAAAGTAAATAAAATTATTTTATTCATTATTTAAAAATTACATAAAATTTAACCATCAAAGGTAATTTATATATTAAATTTGCATCTTAAATTATCTAAAAAGTTTAAAAACGAACAAAATTATTAATATATTTACAACTTATTTAAATTTAATAAATATTATGAAAAAATTATTTTTTACAGCAGTAGTTTTATCTGTTCTTTTAAGTTCATGTGTTTCTAAAAAACAATATGCTGAACTTGAAGATCAGTATGGAGTAACAAAACAAGATCTTGTTGATGCAAAAGCTGATTTACAATCTTGTTTACTAGAAAAGGATCACCTAACCGCTATGAATACTTCATTGAAAGATGACAAATCCCGTTCATTGCAACAAGTTGAAAATTTAACTGTTTTAACACAATCTTCGTCAGATAATATCAAAGAAGTTATCGCACAATTAAGTGAAAAAGATAAATATATTAATGGTATTCGCGATGCCATGACAAGAAAGGATTCAATAAATCTTGCTTTAGCCTTCCAATTGAAAAGAGAGTTAGCTGACGGAATACAAGATGAAGACATTCAAATTGAAGTTGAAAAAACAGTTGTTTATATCTCAATTGCAGATAAAATGCTATTTAAAACAGGTAGTGCTGAAGTTTCTGACAGAGCAAAAGTTGTTTTAGGAAAAGTAGCAACTGTTATTTCTTCAAGACCTGATATGGAAGTTCAGGTTGAAGGTTATACTGATAATGTGCCAATTAGCACAAAATGTATGAAAGACAATTGGGATCTAAGTGTAGCTCGTGCAACTTCAGTTGTTAGAGTTTTACAAAATGATTATAATGTTGATCCTGGTCGTTTAATTGCCGCTGGTAGAAGTGAATACGTTCCTTTAGAAAGTAATGATACAGCTCAGGGAAAATCAACTAATCGTAGGACAAGAATTGTAATTTTACCTAAATTAAATGAATTCTTTGATATTTTGGAGCAAAAACCTGAATAAGGAATCAAATTTATATTAGTACAAAGAAAGCTGTCGGATAATTATTTGACAGCTTTTTTATTTTGATTGTTAGAGAAAGACCTTTTTATAATATTTGTTCAATTGTTTTGATATACTTTGGTTGAATCATAACATTAAAATGGTCTGTATTTTTTAAGAGTACCAAATCTGTCATTTCTTTACGCATATCAAACAATTTTAAACTTGATGTAAAATGTACATATTTATCTTCCTTACCGTGAAAAATAGTTGTGTCACATAATACATCTTTAAAATAAAAAGCCGTATCAAAATTATATTTCAATAGTAGTTTGTATGGTAAATAAGGATAAAGATATCCTGCTGTATACTCCAAATTATAAATAGGCGCCTCCAATATCAATTTCTTTGGATGGTTTTGCGCAGAAATTTTTGCTGCAAATACTGCCCCTAATCCTCTGCCATACACAGTTATTACAGATTCATCATATAGATCTACTGCGTATTCATACCATAACTGAGCATCATCTAGCATAAGCTTTTCATCATAGTTTCCTGAGCTTTTGCCATAACCCCTGTAATCCATTGCCAATACATCATACTTATAATTCGTAAAGAATGATATTGCTTCTCCCCAGCGTTTCAAATTACCTGAATTATTATGAAAATATAATAAAAGCCCCAGAGGATTATCAATTTTAAAATGAATAGCATTTAATTTTTGTCCATCATCTGTTTTTAAAAAGATTTCTTCAAAATCCTTATCAAAGGTAAACTTGTGATTATTAGGTAATTTTTCTGAATCAAAAATAAATTTATCTTGAATAAAATACAATACAATATTAATAAGTAAAAAAGCTAAAACTATTACTAATAATATGATAAACCAAGTAGTCATTTGTTTTGAATATAAAATAAAAGTACGTTATATTTTATTATAATCATATAATTTAACATACTTTATAAAATATCACATAAAAAAACCGTCAATATTATAACGGTTTTTATAATAATAATTAAAATATTTCTATCCTCCAAAATCATCAAATCTGATATTTTCATCCGGTAAACCAAAGTCTTCACCCATTTTTTCTACAGCTTTATTCATCATTGGCGGTCCACAGAAATACAATTCAATATCTTCAGGATTTTCATGTTGTGACAAATATTGATCAATTACAGCCTGATGTACAAATCCTAAGAAACCATCCCCTTTTCTATCATCAATATCTTTCATAGTTTTCCAATTATCTTCTTCCGCAGGTTCTGAGAGTACAGTAAAAAATCTAAAGTTTGAGAACTCTTTTTCAAGTTCTCTAAAATGTTCAATATAGAATAATTCACGTTTTGATCTACCACCATACCAATAAGTAACTTTTCTTTCGGATCTTAAAGTTTTAAACAAGTGATATAGGTGTGAACGCATTGGTGCCATACCTGCACCTCCGCCAACATACAACATTTCTGCATCAGAATCATTGATAAAAAATTCACCATAAGGTCCTGAAACAATCACTTTATCACCGGGTTTTCTACTAAAAATATAGGAAGAAGCAATTCCTGGATTAACATCCTTCCAACCATTTTTAACTCTATCCCAAGGTGGTGTGGCAATACGAACATTAAGCATTACATTTCTACCTTCAGCTGGATAAGAAGCCATAGAATAAGCCCTTTCAACATTTTCGTTATTTCTCATTTTTAAAGGCCAAAGATCAAAATTATCCCATTCTGTTTTAAACTTTTCTGGTTCTCCGGGGTGTTCTTTTGGATGTGCAGTAATGTCAATATCCTTATAATTAAC
>JAOZVI010000113.1:3911-7440 GCA_029938265.1 Flavobacteriaceae bacterium
CTTCTGTTTTAGGAATTTCAATTTGAATATAACCACCGGCCTGATAATCCATATCTTCAGGTAATTCAACAACAAATTCTTTAATAAATGAAGCGACATTATAATTAGAAATAACAGTTGCTTCGAATTTTTTTATTCCAAAAATCTCTTCAGGAATAGTTATCTCCATATCATTCTTTACTTTAACCTGACAAGCCAAACGTATCCCTGTTGCTAGTTCTTTACGGGTAAAATGAGGGGTTTCGGTTGGTAATGCTTCTCCTCCTCCCGATTGTACATGGCAGGTACACTGTATGCATGTTCCTCCACCTCCACAAGCAGAAGGTAAGAAAATACCCTGTTCACTTAAGGTAGATAATAATGAAGAACCCATTGGCACTTCAACTTCTTTTTCTTTATTGATCAATATTTTAACCTTACCCGAAGGAAGTAATTTTGCTTTAGCGATCAATAATATTGCAACTAATATCAAGACTAATATCAATGAAAAAACTATACTTGCTACTATTGGATTCATGTGTGTCTTTTTTTACTTATAATTTTATTCCTGAAAAGCTCATAAAAGCTATAGCCATTAAACCTGTAATTATAAACGTTATACCCAATCCTTTTAATGGCTGAGGTACATTTGAATAAGTTATTTTTTCTCTAATAGAGGCGATGGCCACAATAGCTAAAAACCATCCAATACCTGAACCTAAGCCATAAACAGCCGATTCAGTTATTGAAGTGAAGTTTTTTTGTTGCATAAATAATGAACCTCCTAAAATTGCACAATTAACAGCAATCAATGGTAAAAATATTCCTAAAGCTCCATAAAGTGCTGGAGCAAATCTTTCTACAATCATTTCAACCAATTGTACCATTGAAGCAATTACAGCTATAAATAAAATAAAGCTTAAAAAACTCAAATCAATATTAGCATATTCAGGACCTAACCAGGTTAAAGCTCCCTCACGTAATATATAGGTATCTAATAAATAATTGACCGGAACTGTAATAACCAAAACAAAAATAACTGCAGCACCCATACCTACCGATGTCTTTACTGTTTTTGAAACAGCCAAATAGGAACACATTCCAAGAAAATAGGCAAAAACCATATTATCTATAAAAATGCTTCTAATAAATAAACTTCCTAATTCTTCCATGATGATTAATATTGTTTTAAATAGTTGTTTAAATCCAACAACTCATTATTTTATTTAATTTTAATTCTCGATCAATTTTCTATTCTTAGATCTTTGTAACCAAATTATAATACCAACCGTTATCAGTGCCATTGGTGATAATAACATAAAGCCGTTATTCTCATATCCATAGTGATATAAACCGGTTGATTCGGCCACGGTTTTGGCCTTATGACCTAAAACTTCGTAACCCATTAATTTACCCGATCCTAGCAATTCTCTAAAAAATGCTACAACAATCAGGATAAACCCATATCCGGCAGCATTACCAACACCATCTAAAAATGCTTTCCATGGTCCATTTGCCATTGCAAAAGCTTCTAATCTTCCCATGATAATACAATTGGTTATAATTAATCCAACAAATACAGAAAGTTCTTTACTTACATCGTAAGCATAAGCTTTCAATACCTGATCAACGATAATCACTAAAGATGCAACTATTAATAATTGTACTATAATTCGAATTCTGTTTGGTATTAAATTACGTAATAAGGATACGATCACATTACTAAAAACCAGTACAAATAATACTGCCAATGCCATTACAATTGCAGGTTTTAATTGCACTGTAATTGCTAAAGCAGAACAAATACCAAGTACTTGTACAGTAATCGGGTTATTATCATCCAGAGGATCAATAAGTAACGCCCTATTTTGCTTTGAAAATAAACCTCCGTTTTCTTCAGCCATAATTAGTTATTTTTAAGATAAGGTACATAATTTTTTAATCGTTCTTCAACCATCATAGAAACACCATCCGAAGTAATTGTCCCACCGGATATTGCATCTACTCCATGCATATCATCAGCTTTTGCACCGCCTTTTACAGCTTTTACAGAAACAAATTCATTGCTTTTATCAAAAATCTTTTTACCAATATATTGGTCTTCAAACCATGATTGATTTATTTCAGCTCCTAAACCGGGTGTTTCAGATTTGTGATCAAAAGAAGCTCCAACAATAGTGTTTTTATCGCTATCTAAAGCAATATAACCCCAAAGAGCGTCCCACAGACCTGCTCCGTATAAGGGAATAACATAATAAGTTTTTCCATCCTTTTCGGCTTGATAAACAGGGTAATTTTGTTTATCATGATCTTTTTTCACTTCTTTACTTAGATCTAATTTAAATGCATCAACTTTATCATTAACAGTTCCGTCAGGAAACAATGCCAATTCTTGTTTGATATAATCACCAAATAACTGAGAAGCTTCATCCCTGCTTACATCAACACCTATAGTTGATAATATGTTTTGCATTTTTTCTTTTCTAACATTTTCAGCTTGCAATGGTTTTAATGTTGTTGCAGTGAACGCAAGTCCGGAGGCAACTATAATTATCATTATTATTGCAAAAAGAAATGTATATACATTACTATTTCTATCCATAATTATTACGCTTTAACTTTTTGTAAACGTTTCTTTCTTTTTTTAATATTACTTTCAATCACATAGTGATCGATTGTTGGCGCAAAGACATTCATCAATAAGATTGCCATCATCATTCCTTCAGGTAATGTTGGATTTATTATACGGATAAGTATAGCAAAAATACCAATTAAAAATCCGTAAATCCATTTACCTCTAGTCGTTTGAGCTGCAGTTACCGGATCGGTTGCCATAAATACAATACCAAAAGCAAATCCACCAACTAATAGATGTTTCCACCAAGGGTAGTTAAATAATTCATTGGTATCACTACCAATTAAATTAAAAACAAAACCCATAATAGATGCTCCAATGAGAGATGAAAGCATGATTCTCCAACTTGCCATTCCGGTAAAGAGTAAAAATGCGGCACCAATTAATATCATCAAAACTGAGGTTTCACCAATAGAACCCGGCATAAAGCCCATAAACATATCATAAACACTGGTTGTAGGAATGTTGTTTGCAGCTAAAGTTCCCAAAACAGTTTCCCCGGATACACCATCAGCAACCGAATCAGCAACCCAAACAGTGCTACCCGACATAAATGGAGCATATGAAAACAGCGCAAAAGCACGCGCTACTAAGGCAGGATTTAAAATATTCATCCCTGTTCCTCCAAAAGCTTCTTTACCAATTATCACAGCAAAAATTACTGATATTGTCAACATCCATAATGGCATATCAATTGGCATGATCATAGGAATCAATAAACCAGTAACCAAATAACCTTCATTTACAGAGTGTCCCCTAAAAACTGCGTAGGCAAATTCAATACCTAAACCAACACCATAAGAAATAATGATCATTGGCAGAATTCTAATGCCACCAAAGCTAAAATACTCCCAAAAACTATGACCATCTCCCATATTTTGGTAACCAATATTCCATGTACCAAAAATAAGTGCC
>JAOZVI010000114.1:0-2975 GCA_029938265.1 Flavobacteriaceae bacterium
ACCATTTTTAGGGTTGAATTGACCATTTTGTTTTCTTCAGAGAAATCTTCTTCAATGATTTGAAATTGAGAAGGAATCCATTTTGATGGAAATTTTCCTTTAAACTCTGGTTGCATGTTGAACAAGAGCAATTCATTTTTTATTTGTTGAATAATATCTTTGGCAGAAGTGATGTTATTTGTTTTGACCCGGTTTTTAACATTGCTTTGATCTAAAGTGAGTAAAGCAGAAGTATATTTTTTTTGATCATTATAGATCATTACCTGATTGATCATAGATGAACTGTTAACGATTGCCTCTTCTATCTCTTCGGGAGAATATTTCTCGCCATCTTCTGAAATTAAAAGTGCCTTTTCTCTTCCAACCACAACTAAAAAATCATCTTCATCCATATAACCCAGATCACCGGTAAAAAGCCAACCATCTTTAAGTGCTTTGCCTGTAGCCTCAGGATTTTTATAATAACCTTTCATTACATTATCACCTTGTATAACAATTTCACCTCTTTGTCCTTTTAGTAACTCTTTTCCCTTGTCATCACAAATCTTACAGGTAATGTTGCCCAAGACCTTACCGGATGTTCCCATTTTATAGTTATAAGGTGTATTTGTAGATATGATAGGCGTGGCTTCGGTTAAACCATACCCTTGATAAACAGGAATGCCAATGGCTTTGTAAAATTGTTGTTGTTTAATATCCAGCAATGCACCACCACCAACAAAAAACTCAATATCCGATCCAAAGATTGTGCGTAGTTTTTTAAAAATAAGAATTTCCGCAAGAGCGTAATTAAAATAAGTTGAAAACTGAGTAGCCATTCCTGGTTTTGAAAAACCATTGCCATTTCGTTTGATAGCCGCTTCAATTCCACGATCAAAAATTCCTTCTACAAAAGAACCTTTTGCCTTAATACCTTCTTTAAATTTATTGATAAAATTACTGGTTAAGGCCGGTACGGTTAATAAAAAGTTTGGATTAGCTTCGACCAGATTTATGGGAATATTTTTTAAAGCATTCATTCCGCCGCCTCGTGCATCGACAAAATGTAATGAAAGTCCTTTAACCAGTGCCGTATAAATACCAACGGTATGGGCAAAAGAATGATCGGTTGGTAAAATGATCAGTGTGGCAATATTTTCTCGAATTTGAAAAGTATTTACGGCTTCGTGGCTATTGGAATAATAATTCAAATGTGTTAACATGATACCTTTTGGATTTCCGGTAGTACCCGAAGTATAAGAAATTGTTACTACATCATCTTCTTTAATATTTTTTTCAATTTCCTGAATTTTAGGGAGGTTTTGTTCCAGTTTTTCTTTTCCTGTTCGGTATAGATCATCAATAAAAAGCAGATCTTTCTCATTAAAATTATAAGCTTTACATTGATTGCTTATTTTTTTTGAAGGTTTATCTAAAACAATAAGTCGTAGCGTTTTATAATCATATTTATCCCATTGACTGATGATTTTTTCAATGGTATTTTCTGAAACGATAATGATTTTAGAATCAGAATGATTTACCCTAAATGGAACTTCTTCAGGTAATAGTTTTATAGAGAGGGGAACTGAGATTCCTCCAGCAAATAATATTGCAAATTCAGCTATGATCCAGTCGTTCTTTGCTTCTGATATAATAGTGATCTTATCTTCGTAAATAACACCCAGATCTACAAGTGCAGACGCTAAATTCAAGGCTTTGGTTTTGGCTTCGCTAAAAGTTGTTCTTACCCAGCCTTTATCACCTTTCTGACTTAAATATGGTTTATTTGCATAGGTGATAGATGCTTGATCGAGCATCTTAAAAATTGTTCTTTTATGCATGTTTTTAAGAATTAGCGTTAGGTTAATTGAATAAGATACAAACGGGAGTTGGTGCTTCAATTTGATGAATAAAGCTCAAAAGTCCGGTGTTTTTATCGCGTTTTAAAGACACAATATTATTTGTAAGCTGGTTGGCTACCAGTAAAAAATCTTCGTTTGGTGATAATGAAAAATTTCTTGGGCCATCTCCTTTAGTGGATCTATGACCAATTAATTTTAAAGATCCATTATTGATATTTACTTTAAAAATAGCAATACTATTATGCCCTCTGTTTGAAGCATAAACAAATTTGCCATCAGAAGAAGAATGAATATCTGCACATGTATTTGACTCAGTATATCCTTCTGGCAAAGTTGAAAAAGATGCTCCTTTATCATATTTGCCTAAATTGTTCTTTTGTAGTAAGGTAATGGTGCAATCCAATTCATTAACCACATAGATCCATTTTTTATTGGGATGAAAAGATAAATGACGTGGTCCGGAACCGGGTGACATTGCCATCTTATCCGGATTTGAAGGAATTAATTTTTGTTGTTTTGTGTCAAGTTTTGAGAACCAGAGTTCGTTAGTACCAAGATCAACAGAAATAATATTTTTGTTATCAAAATCAAACCAGGCAGAATGTGCATGAGGTGATTTTTGTCGGTCAGTCGAGCCTTTTCCGGTATGTTGTTGCAGATCTAATACATCTGATAATTCTCCATTTTTATTAAGTTTTAGTAAACCTACATTGCCACTTGTATAATTTGCAGTAAGCACAAAATCAGATTTATTTGTAGCTATAAAACAAGGATGTGCACCACCGGAAGAACTTTTATTAATGAGTGTAAGTTTATCGCCATTTATTGAAAAAGATTCAACAGTGCCTGCTCCTCCTTTGGTATTAATTTCATTAACAGCTAAAAGAAATTTCTTATTATGGCTAAAGGTTAAAAATGATGGATTTTCAGATTTTATTGCCAAACCAATTTTACTTATAGTACCATCTTCATTTAATATATATTTGTAAATACCCTGACTATCGCCATCAGTATAAGTACCCACATAAAATGGGTGTTTTTTGTCTTTTTGCAGATCATTTTCTTTTTTATTCTGATAACTTGTAAGTATAATAAGGGTTAAAAATATAATAGACAGTTTCATAAGAATGATTT
>JAOZVI010000114.1:3075-7368 GCA_029938265.1 Flavobacteriaceae bacterium
TATAAACTTACATAAACTTTATTAAAAGACAAAAATGAGTTTGAAAATCCTTAAATTTGTTTAAAATTTACTACATAAAAATTAACAATATGGTATTACCAAAATTTTTAATAGGTGATAATACTGATTATCCTGAAGATATTTTTATTGTGCATACTGAATACCCTCAATTTATTATTAACTTAAAGAATGATGAAATTGAATGGTTAGATGATATACAGGGGGACGAATCTGAATTGGCAAATCTGGTTACTGAATTGATAGATCAGGCGAGTACTTTTTATGATCAGGAGATCAAAAGATATGCTGAATGAAAAGGCTGAAATGATACTTCTTAATTGCCAAAAATTGGTTTAGTTATATGATAGGTTATTAGATTTAAAACTTTCCTTTTGGGAAGTCTGCCTGGGATTTAAGTACGGGCACTTTTAACTAACTCTAACTGATCTACATTGGTTTTTGCCGTAAAAAATCCGTAGTTAATTGTTGCAATACTCTTTTCAATTTTTTTAATGGTTCCTTTTGCTGTTCCATCTATTAATCTAACCGTATCATCAATATTAAATTGGTAATCAGATTTTTGTGCAGCAATTCTTTTTTCAATTTTTTGATTTTTTTCTCTAACTTTTTCCACTTTAGCTAAAATTTCTTCTTCCACTTTTTGCAGACGGTCTTTTTTTAGTTTTTGGATTACACGTTCTTTCTGATTAATTTTTTTTCTTTCTCTGTTTGAAATTGGTTTTTCAATTTCTGAAATATCTTTTTTTAATTTCTGTTTCTTATTTACATCTTTTAATTTTTCATATTTTGCTTGTTCAATAGCAACCCATTTGAGGTAATTTGCAATCAGTTCTTTTTTATTATTGTTTTGAAAATATTTATTGGTAAACTCATTTATTTTTCTTCCATAAACAAGCATTTTTTGGTTGTGATCATATAATTCTTGAAAACTATTGATCTTATCCTGAATTTTTTCTTGCATTATCTGGAGTTTATCCGTGTTTTCAATTGCTTTTCTTTTTTCTTTATCTAAAATATGAGAAGATTTTTGAATAAGATTTCTCTCTTTTTGGAGTTTAGCGATTGTTTTATCCAGGCGAATCTTTTCACTTTCAACTTTTTTCTTTGCACGATTGATCAAACTAAAAGGTATTCCGTTTTTTTGGGCTACTTCAAAAGTAAATGAGCTTCCCGCCTGGCCGGTATCTAATTTAAATAAAGGATTTAATGATCTTTGATCAAATTGCATATTGGCATTGATCATGTTTTCTAACTCATCGGCTAAGACCTTTAAATTTAGATAATGTGTGGTAATAATCCCAAAAGCGCCTTTATCATAAAATTCTTCTAAAAAAACTTCAGCAATTGCTCCACCTAATTCCGGATCACTTCCTGTTCCAAATTCATCAATTAAAAACAAGGTGTTTTCATCGCATTTTCGCAAGAAATAGCGCATATTCTTTAATCGGTAACTATAAGTACTCAGTTGATTTTCAATAGATTGATTATCGCCAATATCAGTTAATATATTTTCAAAAATTGACATTTCACTTTTTTCGTGAACCGGAATTAATAAGGCACTTTGTAACATTATTTGTAATAAACCAATGGTTTTTAGGGTAATACTTTTACCTCCGGCATTTGGACCGGAAATTACAATAATGCGTTGTTTTTCATTTAAAATTAGTGTTTGTGGGATTGTTTTTAAATTATTTTGAGTGTTTTTCTCTAAAAGAACAGGATGGTATGCATCTCTTAAATAGATTATCTTTTCGGTTGAAATAATTGGTAAACAAGCATTGATATTTTTTGCATATTTAGCTTTTGAACTAACAACATCTAAGTGAGTTAAGTATTTTTGATAAGAGATCAATAAACTTCTAAAAGGTCGGATTTCATCGGTTAATTTCTTTAAGATCTTAACAACTTCTTCTTGCTCTTCGTAAAGTAGATTTTGTAATTCTCTGGTAAATTGCAACGTTGATTGAGGTGCAATAAATACAATACTTCCTGTTTTTGAACTGCCTAAAATTGAACCCTTAATTTTTTTTCTATGCATTGCCTGAACTGCCAATACACGTTGATTGTCAACTACTGATTCTTTGATCTCATCTAAATAACCGGAACTGGAATAATGACTTAAGGCTTTTGTAAAACTGCTACCAATTTTGCCTCTAATTGAATTTATTTCTTTACGGATATATTTTAATTCTTCTGAAGCATTATCTTTTACTTCGCCAAAAGGTGAAATTATTCTACTGATCTCATGTATTATTTCTGTAGTAAATTCAATTTTTTCTGTTCTTTTAAAAAGAGAAGGGTAATAATCTTTAAATTTTTTAAAAAATTTGAATAGTGCATTTACAGTATTTGATGTTGCCGATAAATGCAGAAATGACATACCTTCTAAAAAACTGTCCTGAATTTGCAGTAAATGGAGTTCTTTGGTAATATCATCAAAAAAATGATTTGGTATTCTGTTTTCATTTTCAAATGATGCCAAATACTCATTGGTTTGGTTTAACTCAACTAAAATATTTTGTCTGTTTGATAAGGGTTTTAATTGTAAAACAGCTTTTCTGCCCAGATCAGAGATACAATATTCTGTCAGGCTTTGCAAAACGGAATCAAATTCTAAATCGTTTAAAGTTTTTTGTGTGATTTTATTTGCCAAAATTGTAGTTTTGTTAGTTTACAAAAATAAATAAATAATTAACGTAATGGATGTAAAAATATCGGAATCGTGGAATGCAATTTTAAATAGTGAATTTCAAAAACCTTATTTTGAGAGTTTGGCTTCTTTTGTAAAGCTTGAGTATAAGAATCATCGTTGTTTTCCTAAAGGCTCAGAGATTTTTTCTGCCTTTAATCACTGTTCTTTTGATGATGTTAAAGTTGTTATTATCGGACAGGATCCATATCATGGTGAAAATCAAGCAAATGGTTTGTGTTTTTCGGTTCATGATGATGTTTCTCATCCTCCATCATTGATCAATATTTTTAAGGAAATAGAATCAGATATTGGTAAAACCTATCCGTCAAGCGGAAATTTAGCGTATTGGGCAGATCAGGGTGTTTTATTATTGAATGCTACATTAACTGTAAGAGCTCATCAGGCAGGTTCACATCAAAATAAAGGTTGGGAAAAATTTACCGATGCGGTTATTCAACAAATTTCTGAACAAAAAGAAAATATTGTTTTTTTACTTTGGGGAGGTTACGCCAAAAAGAAGGGTGCAAAGATCGATACATCAAAACATTGTGTTTTAACTTCAGGTCATCCCTCACCTTTAAGTGCCAATAGGGGGTATTGGTTTGGAAATAAACATTTTAGTAAAACAAATGATTATTTAAAAAGTATTGGAAAAACAAAGATCAATTGGTGAAATTATAAATTAAAAGTAACGCCCAATAAAGGTCCAAAGGTTTTGATATTTGTTTTTATTTCGTCTTCACCTTCTCCACTTACTGTTTTATCCATAAATGTTTTATATCCTGCTGTAACTGTAAGTAATTTGGAGACTCTAAATGTATTTACAAAAGAAAGATCCCAGTATAATTCTGATGAATTTCCGATACCAAATCCACCAATATTAGCAGAAAGACCTAATAATACAGATTTACTTAAAATTATTCTAAAATTGGTTCCAACCACAAGATCAACATAAGATAACTTTTCATTAATATTCAAAGGAAAGCCGGGTATGTCTATCGGTGTTTCTGTATCAACATTTACATCAATATCATTATTCCAATATATGGCTCCAATAGTAGCATCCATTGCCCAGCCACGAATAATATCATCACCAAAATCAATTTTATCAATTACTGTATAGCCTATTTTTGTATCTAATATTATTTGATCTATAGCAAAATCAATTAACAATGGGCCTTCTTGAACTTTATCACCTAAGTTTGCATAAGTGAGGTTGGTACTCAAAGTCCATTTTTTATATCTGGCCTGTGCAATCATTTGAAATCCGAAATTTACTAATGCAGTGAGATCATTAAATGATTGTCTGATTTTTTCACTGCCAACATCAGTAGAAGTTCCTGCAAGCCATGCATAAGGGGCAAGTTTAAAACTCCAGGGTTTGCGTTCCTTTATATCGATAAATTCATTACTGGCAGTGCCAATTTCTTCCTCTTTCTCCTGTGATAAAATATTGTTGCTATTTAAAAGAATTATAATTGTAAATAGAAATAAAGTATTTAAGGATTTCATATTGAAGTTTTTATTAGTGAAACTCAATTTTGAGGAGTTTAAAAACGAACTCAAAATGTTAGTTGAAC
>JAOZVI010000115.1 GCA_029938265.1 Flavobacteriaceae bacterium
ATTAAAAAATCTAATTCATCTGAATAATTATTAATTTCAATAATCCCCTTAATAATATTTAACCAATAATTAGATTCAGACATTTCTTTCAAAGCAGTATTAACCTTATGATTAAAATCCGCTCTTGAATAACCGATTGAGCTTCTTTATAATTTGCACCTGAAGACGTAGCACTTTTTATAAGTTGGTACTTAATTATACTGTATTCGGCTGAGTTTGGTAATGTTCTTAAGTATTTAATTACACGAATAGCAAAATTAAATAATCTCCTAGATAATTCATTTTCTCTATTCATACACTGTTTACTTTAAAATTCAAAACTAAACACTTTAACCTTAAAACTTAACACTTAGTTCCTTACTCTTTCTTTGGTTTTATTGCAGGTTGTTCAGTACTCACCAATTCGCCATCCACATAATTTTCCCAGGTTCCAACTCTTTGATCATCTTTAAAAGGACCTTTTTTAATTAGATTGCCTGTTTTTCTACTATAATAGATTGCTATTCCGTTAAGTGCACCATTTGAATAATTAAAATCAAAAATCAAATGACCTTTGATTGCGTATTTTTTATAATTGCCCTCTAACAAACCATCTTTGTATGATGTAACTTCTGTAGGATTTCCATCGGAATAAAAGGTTTTATATTCACCGTCTAATTTTCCTTCAATATAATTCTCTTCACTCATAACAGTTTTTCCATCTTCATGATAAAAAAGCCATTTTCCTGCTCGATTCTTGCCATGCATCTGTCCTTCACTTTCAATTATTCCTTTAACAGTATAAAACTTAACATCTGCTAAATCATCATTTTTATGATAATTCTTAACAATAACTGGAAATTCAGAACTTGCAGCAGAAAAATATTTAAAAGTACCGGTTTCTTTACCGTGTAAAAATTTCCCCTGATATCTAACACGGTTATTATCATAAAACTTTTCCCAAACTCCATCTCGTTTTCCATTTTCATCAAACTGATTTACTTTACTTTGAGCGTTTGCAGAATAAGAAACAACGGCAATCATTATAAAAATGATTAATTTATATTGAAAATTTATGCTCATAATATTTATAACTGAAAAATTATTATATTGTTGTCTAATTGTATTAAAACCATCTTTTAAAGCTGTAAAAATAAGAAATTTTTATAATTTTGAATGTAAGATTTTTTTAATCATAAATTTATAAGCTATGCGAGATTCCAATTTTTGGTTTTACACTATTATGATTATTGTTATAGCCCATTTTATTGTTGGTTTTGGTTATTTGATTTATAAATTATCTCCTAAAAAGGAAGATAAAAAAAAGAAAAATGATCAGAAGTAATTTAATAACCGAATTGAATACAATTAAGAATGCAAAGCGTTTTTATCGGGATAAATCTGCCAATTATGTTTTAAATCACCCAGAATCTTTCCAATATTTACTTCAAGAAATCTTTGACATAAAATCAACCTTATCAGTAAAAGCTGCATGGATATTAGAATTAGTTTGTGAAAATAATATTCAACTACTTATTCCTCACCTCAATTATTTTATAGAAAATTTACCTATCATAACAAATGAAAGTGCAATACGGCCTCTATCAAAAATTTGTAGTTTTATAGCAAGATCCTATTCAAAAAAGCAGGATATCAGCCTTTTAGATCAATTAACCGAATATCATAAAGAAAAATTGATAGAAATTAGTTTTGATTGGTTAATAAATGATCATAAAGTTGCAGCCAAAGTTTACGCAATGGATACATTGTTCTTATTTGGTAAAGAAATTGATTGGATCCATCAGGAATTATTGTTAGTACTGCAACAAAATTATAGCGATGGTAGTGGAGCATATAAAGCTCATGCAAAAATGATTATTAATGATATCAACAAAACAACTTTTCTTTAAATACGATAGTTCGTTAAGGTTCTTTAAAATCTACATAATCAGTAAAATAACCTTGATCCTGCCAAATAAAGCAGGATTGGTTTGTCACGCCAATAAGGCCGGTTCTCGGTTTTACCAGGTTTTTATTTTATTTAGAACATCAAATTCTTGAAGGCCACCCTCAACAAGTAATATCAAATAATGTTTTACCAATGTCTCCATTAAATTTGTGGTAGAATCTTTATTCTTTACTTATTTTAATTCTTATTTTTCAATATCGTAAAAAATAACATGTTTTGGAGCCAAACCTGTTACTTCTTCAGATAATAATGCACCATTTGATAAATAAATACTTAATTTACCAGGACTTGTCGCGTCAGGTGATACAAGAACATAGATATCATTATTATCGGGATTTACATTTAAGCCATTAAATTTTTCTCCGGTAATCAATGCACTGGAACCAATTGATCTACTTGCTACATCAATAGAAAATATTGTGGTTGCAGTTCCAGGCCACGCTTCTGCACCCATTACATAGATAGTTTTTTTATCAGATGTGATCGCTATCATACCATCACTACCCATTCCAGGAAAATTAACCTCATCAATTACTTGATTGGTTTTAGGTGTAATAACTGCTAAACCAAGCTTCTCTGGAGGAAATGGAGTAGAATACTTACTTACCATTGATACCCATATATTACCATTACTATCTTCTACAAATTGTTGTGGTACAGCAGAAACTTCTATATAACTTATGTTTTGTGTTGCAAGATCAATAACTGCAACTTTATTAGTAACACTCAATGCAACATATAACTTATTATTTGAAATAATAACACCTTCCGGACCAGCGGGTAAAGCAATTTTAGTAATTATTTTTGAAGTAAGATCCATTGTTGCTATGTATGAATTCGCCATAACACTCCAGTCATTTACTTCACCCCAGCAAGAAATATAAGCTGTATTACCAGTTGCTGCAAAATATCGTGGTTTTATAATATCACCAGATACCGGATTTCCTAAAGCTTTTAGTGTTGCTGCATCTAAGACATCAATTTTATCACCTGCATTTGACATTAAATAGGCTACATCATTATATACAGACATCGATTGAATATTTGAACTAAAATCAACGCTATTTGCCGTTTTATAACCGTCTTGTGTCATCGTTTCTTTTTCAGTATCATAGATACTAATTTCTCCATCTCCTTTACCGTAAACACCATAGTTAACTATATAAGCAACCTTTTCATACTCTTTTTTATCCTGAGGATCATCATCTGAAGAACATGATACAAATACAGTAGATAATAATAATACTGTTAGAATAATTTTTTTAATTGATTTCATTTTAATAGAATTTTAGATTAATTATATAAATATTTTAGACTTAAACTGAAATTTCTGCCAGGCATAGCATAATATGCCTGATTTTGGTATGCTTTATTGAATATATTATTGATATTAAAATTTATAGAGAATGTATTCTCTTTTAAATAAAAGTTTTCCCCAATAGAGGTATTTGCCAGAAAATAACCATCCAGATCCTCTTTGCTTTCGGTTAATCTTTTTCCTGTATAGGATCCGGAAAAATTGAAATACCAACTCTTATATTCAACAGTAGTATAAACATTTGCTATATGTTTTGGCGTATAGAACAATTGTTCTCTATTTGAAAAATGAAAATTCCAAAAATCATCAACATCTGACACATCTGTTAAACTGTAATTTACTCCCCATATAAGATCTATATCACCTAATTCACATTCCTTATTAAAATTTAATTCAACACCCATGCTCTGCACCTTCTTGATGTTTTGTGGTCTCCACATATCACCGGAAGGCACCCATTGAATCCAATCATCAATATTCATAATGAAGGCATTAAAACTAAAATCAATACTGCTTTTATCCTTTTTTATATGGTATTTTGAACCAATTTCATAATTCATTCCATGCTCAGGAAGAATATCAGGATTCCCGTTGGGATACCAGTAACGATCATTAAATGTTGGGATCTTAAAACTTTTAGAAATAGAAAAACTACCTGTCAGCATATTCTCATTTGTCTCTGTGAACATATAATTAAAGCCTAATGAAGGAGCAAATTGATTTGTATAATCAATAACAACAGACTCTCTAAGATTTACAGCCATGGTTAATTTTTGCAATAATTTTACTTTATAGGAAGAAAAAAAATCTAGTCTGTCTTCGCTGATATCCTCTTTATACGCATAAACATCAGACATTAAATGCGAATAATTCATCCCAATATTGAAATCTCCGTAAAGGAAATCAGAATTAAAATAATTAATATTACCAAGAATAGTTTGTGTAGATATGGTTTGATCATAATTATTATCATACAATTGATAATCGTAAACATACCCTAAACCTGTAGTAAATTTATGCTTGCCTGAATTATAATTTAAGCCTGCAGTTATTCTTAAATTATTATTTTCCATTTCCTTATAATCAGCTCCATAATAATTTTCTGACATATTTGGCTGTATCTCATACCAATTATTTTGATACCATTGTTTTGTATAAAAGAATAGTTTTTCAGATATTTTAAAATTAAATTCCTGAAGTATTCCGTAATTTTTAATGGATGCATTTTTTTGTACATCATCAACAAATTTATCTGTTTCAAAATCTTTAACAGCTGTATTTAAGAATGAAAAGTTATTCTCCTTTTGCTTATAAAATGCTTTGATAGCATATTGTATTTTATGATTGCTATATCCAAGTTTTAATCCTGTAAAATACGAACCAAAACTTGCTATATCCTGTTGCAATTCGACATTAAAACCTTTATTCCATTTAATCTGATTATTCAGTTGAATACTTCCGCCAATGGCATCAGTGCCATATAGTGAACTTGAACTTCCAAACTGAACTTTAACCTCATCAAATAAAAACATAGATATATTTGACATGTTTGAATGGCCAAGCGTAAGTGAATTGATATTAATTCCGTCAAACATTATTGCGGTATGATCCGGACTTGTCCCTCTGAATCTTATTGTTGATAATCCTCCTGCATCTTGCTTTACATAGATGGGCAAATAACGATTTATCATATCTGTCAAACTCCCACTTGACACCAAACTTAGTTTAACTGAATCAATCGTTTCTATTTTGCTCCCTACTAGAAATTTTTGTTTTTTAACAGTCAATTCAATATCGTCTAACAATACAATCGTATCTATTGTTTGTCCAATGATTGTGAAATGTATGAAAAACACAAGTCCCAGATATGTAATTTTTTTTATTGACATTATATATTTTGTTTAACCCGAACATATTCTCTGGCAGGTCTTCTGGCTCACCTTACTCTTTCATGCCTTCCCATCTTTAAATCAAGATAGTGGCGAAGATTGAAAAAGCTTTTTTAAGGCTTACAGCTACGGGTATAGCTCCGGTTTTGCACCGGATTCCCTTTTAATTCCGATTTAATATTAAATGCGGAAAACCAAATTCATTACAAAATTAAAACTTTTATTTATTGTGACAAAGGTAATTTTACTAAAAAGAAGATATTAATTTTAATGAGCTTATTAAATTATAAATAACTCATAACCAGAGTTTTTCATAAGTTTTACACCAGCAGCTCTTGAAAGAGGCAATTTTTTTAAAATAGTTGTAAGCACTTTAATAGTTAGTCCATGACTTACAATAACAAGGGTTTCTTCCCTGTGTTGCTCTCTTATTTCTTCTAAAAAATAAAGGAGTCTTTTTTTTACAAGTTCAGCATTTTCCATATCATCACCGAGGTTTGTAATATCAAAATCAGCTGGAAATTTTTCACCTTGTAATGTACCTAAATACCATTCCATTAAATTATTTCTGAATTCTAATTTTATTGAATGATATTTTGATATTTCCTTCGCAGTATCAGCAGCTCGTTTTAACGGACTGGAATATATTTTATGTATTGGATAGTCACTTAGTTCTTTTGCCAATAATTTATTATTCTCAATTCCTCTTTCTGATAGTGTACCATCTGTTTGCCCCTGGCAAATACCTAGTGTGTTTTCAATTGTTTCACCATGCCGGACTACAATGATCTTAAGCATTATTTAATTTGATTTAATGTTTTATCAGAAACCAATAATATAGACGGCTTTTTAGTAATTCTATTTTCCTGAGTAATGACAACTGCTTTATAAACTTCTTCAATATTGGTATATGTCAGGACTTCTTCCGGAGATCCTTCTGCAAAAATATTACCGTCATCCATCATAATTAAATAATCACAAAATTCAGCAGCAAGGTTTAAATCGTGAATGATCATCAAAACAGTTAGATCAAATTCTTCATTAAACTTTTGGATCAGGTTTAAAATTTGCATTTGATGAGATATATCTAAATGAGATGTTGGCTCATCGAGCAGTAATAACGCGGGTTCTTGTGTAAGTGCTTTTGCGATGGCAACCAGCTGTTGTTCACCACCACTAAGCTCATTCATTAATTTATCTTTAAATTTTAATACACCTGTAAGTTCCATAAATTTATGGGCTATCTTAAAATCTTCTTCTGTTTCAAAAAGCTGTAACTTTTTTCTGTACGGATAACGTCCCATCAATACATAATCTTCAACAGGAATATCTACAGCATCTGTATTTTGTGTAACTATTGCTATTTTTTGTGCCTTTTGCTTTATCGGCATATTAGAAATACAATCATCATTAAGAAAAATATCTCCATCAATCAGGGATAATTCTCCTGTTATGGTTTTGAACAAGGTAGTTTTTCCCGAACCATTTGGACCAATAATTCCTGTAAAGGATCCTTTCGTTACACCGAAGCTTAAATCCCTAATAACTATGTTATTGGAATATCCACTTTTTAGGTTTTCTATTTTAAGAAAATTCTTTCTCTCCATTACACTTTCATTTTCGATCTGCTCATAACAATTATAAAAACAAGCCCTCCTATCATACCTGTAATTACACCAATAGGTAATTCATTTGGTGCAATTATGGTACGTGCTATTATATCACTTATTAAAATAAAGATACTTCCGCCAAGAAAAGAAGCAATCAATAATATCCTGTTGTCAGAACCTATAATTAACCGTAACAAATGAGGGATAATTAGACCTACAAAACCGATAACACCTGCAACTGATACACTAATTCCTGTTAAAACAGATGCGAGAATAAATAATGAACGAATAGTAAATGTTGTATTTACACCGAGGTGTTTTGCTTTTGATTCACCCAAACGTAAAGCATTTAAAGGATTGGCTAACAAATAGGATATGATCAGACCTGCTATAGAGATATAAAAAACTGCTTTTACAAGTACCGTATTTGGTTCATCTAAAGATCCCATAATCCAAAAAATGATGCTATTTAGGTTTTCAGTAGTTGTAGTTGACATCAAAAACATCATGGCAGAAGAAGACATAAAACTTATCATAACTCCAATCAATAACATCTTATTGATATTGTAATAATTCTTTCTAACCGCTAAAATAT
>JAOZVI010000116.1 GCA_029938265.1 Flavobacteriaceae bacterium
ATAAACTAGTATTTCATCTATAAAAAAATAATCTTTGAAATAATTTGCGCATCTTGCAATGATGAATTTAAGCCAAATCAATAATTCAAAATTTATCCTCTTCCATCTATTGTTTTGGATTGGTGTTTGGTTTTTCTTTGTTTACTTTTTTAGTTACAATTCAAACAATACAAATTATGTAACCTGGTTTTCCAGTTTTTTATTACCGGTAACCATGATCACTACATATTTTGTAGTTTATTATCTAATTCCTAACTATTTACTCACCAAAAAATATAAATACTTTTTTTTATACAGCATTTACACTTTAGTTTTTTCAACCTATCTAATTATAATAGCAATTTTTGGAAGTTTATTATTTTTCACCAATATGGAAATTCATAATATACCTCCTATGAGTCGAAATTATATTTTTGTTTTAATCTTGGTTTACCTGGTAGTTTTTATAGTGAGTTTTATAAGTTTATTGAATCAAAATTTTAAAACCCAAACCGAAAACAAAGAACTTCAAAACAAAATATTAGAAACACAATTACAGATAAAAGATCAGGAATTAAACTATTTAAAAAAGCAGATTCATCCACATTTTTTATTCAATACCTTAAATACAATTTACGGATTCGCTTTAAAACAATCAAAAGATACGCCTGAAATTATCTTAAAACTTTCCAATTTATTAGATTATATCTTATACCAGGTCAATAAACCAAAAGTGATTTTAAAAGAAGAAGTTTTACATATTAAAGAATATATTGATCTGGAAAAAATACGATTTCAGGATACTTTAAAGGTATCTTTTTCATCAAACATAATAGATTCTAACAACCAAATAGCACCTATGTTATTAATTCCCTTTGTTGAAAATGCTTTTAAACATGGTAGTTTGATCAACGGGTTTTTAAAAGTGGATATTCAAATTAATCTGGTTGAAGATCAGTTGCAGTTTATGATTAAAAATACATTTATAAATCATAAAATAAAACAAGATAAAACAGGAATAGGATTGACAAATATTAAAAAAAGATTAGATTTACTTTACAAAAATAATTATCAATTAGATATTGAAAATAATGACAATTGGTTTGTAGTGAACCTAATAATTTCTAACTTAAATAACTCAAATAATGTCTGAGATAATTCATTGTATCATTGTTGACGATGAACCAATTGCTCGTGAAATTTTAGAAAATCATCTGCAAAAAATTGATGCTATTAAAATTATTGCCAGTTGTAAAAATGCAATTGAGGCCTTTAATATTATTAATTCAAACAACATTGATCTTATTTTTTTAGATATCAATATGCCCGAAATATCAGGCTTATCATTTGCAAGATCTATTAATAAAAATATTAAAATAATTTTCACAACAGCTTACAGAGAATATGCTGTGGATGGTTTTGATCTAAAAGCTGTTGATTATCTTTTAAAACCCATATCATTTGAAAGATTATTACAGGCAGTTAATAAATATTTGAATGAAAATATAACGGTAAAAACAGATGACAAGGATGAATTAACCCATGATAAAAGTGATTTTATGTTTATTCGTTCTGATAGAAAAATGATTAAAATTAATTTTTCAGAGGTCAATTATATTGAAAGTTTAGGTGATTATTTAAAAATTCATATCCTTGATAAAACTATCGTTACAAGAGAAACTATAACAAGTATTGAAGCAAAACTTCCTAAAAATGATTTTTTAAGAATTCATAGATCTTTTATAGCTTCCATCAGTAAAATCGAATCTTTTACGAATGAATTTGTTGAAATAAATAAAAAAGCAATTCCGATAAGCAGAAGTTACAAAAAAGGGGTTCTATCTCGATTAGAAAATGTATAGACCCGTTCCTTACCGTTCACTAAAGGAAGAAAATTTAAAATAGGATCTATATAGAATACCTGATTTTTTGTCTTAGCAACATTTAAAAATTATCTTTACAAAAAATTTACAATTTTGACCGAGAAAGATTTTATTTTTAAAAATACAGATACTACCAATCTTGAAAAAGGAAGTTTCACATGGAAAAGTCCGAGTAATATTGCCTTGGTAAAATACTGGGGAAAGAGTGAACCTCAAATTCCTAAAAACACTTCAATCAGTTTTGCGCTGAACAATTGTCATACTACAACCACTTTAGAATTTTCAAAAAAGAAAAACCCGTCAGATAATTTCAGTTTGAAAGTTATCTTTGATGGGAAAAAGAAAGATAGTTTCAAACCTAAGATCATACAATTTTTTGAACGTATTGAAAAGTATATTCCATTTATCACAAAGTACGATTTTGTGATCAAAACAGAAAATTCCTTTCCACACAGTAGCGGAATTGCATCTTCGGCAAGTGGGATGAGTGCTTTGGCTCTGTGCCTGATGAGCATTGAAAAAGAATTGAATTCAGATATTACAAATGAATATTTTAATCGAAAATCTTCATTTTTAGCACGTTTAGGTTCCGGTAGTGCAGCCCGAAGTATAGAAGGTGAATTGGTTGTTTGGGGAAATCATAAAGAAATTCCCGAAAGCTCTGATCTATACGGAACAAAATTCCCGTACGATGTTCACGATAATTTTAAAAATTATCAGGATACTATTTTATTGGTTGATAAAGGAGAAAAGCAGGTTTCGAGTACAGTTGGCCATCAACTAATGATAGATCATCCTTTTGCTAAAAAGCGTTTTAAACAAGCTAATAAAAATATTTCAAAATTATCAGAGATTCTGCAAAATGGTAATCTGACCGCTTTTGTTAATTTGGTTGAAAGTGAAGCATTAACATTGCACGCCATGATGATGACTTCAAATCCATACTTTATTTTGATGAAACCAAATACTTTAAAGATCATTGAAAAAATATGGAAATATCGCCGTGATTACAAGTCGGATATTTGCTTTACATTAGATGCCGGTGCTAATGTTCATGTATTATTCCCCGAAAGGGAAAAAGAAAAAATCAACACTTTTATTACTAACGAATTAATAGTGTTTTGCGAAAATAATCAGTATATTTGTGATTATGTTGGATCTGGAGCAAGACAATTATAATGTTAAGAATCCGACTTATTTCAATTAATAATCTAAACATTAATTGGATACTTAGATCAGAGACAAAAGTTCCTATATATGGTATAAACAACTAAAAAGTTGTATCAGGTTCTTTTGTGCATTAACCTTAAAGTTCTCTGATTATGAAAAAAATTCTTATTCTTGTTCTATTCCTATTTGCTTTTTCTTCTTATGCTCAAAAAGATACCATCTGGTTTGATAATAATTGGAATGAAACTACAAAAAGTAAAGCCAGTTTTTATCGTTGTGAATGTTCTAAAGTAGGCGATGGTTATTTGTACGTTGATTATTATCTTTCCGGAACAAAACAAATGGAGGGTATATCTCTTGATAGAAATAAAGAAGTTTATGAAGGTGAAGTAAAATGGTATTTTGAAAATGGTAAATTATTCCAAACTATAAACTACAAAAAAGGGGTCTTAGAAGGAAAACGCCAGATCTTTTATGAAAACGGAAAACTTAAAGGTGAATCCAACTATAAAAATGGGAAATTAAGTGGAAATTGGAAAGAATATTATGAAAATGGAAAATTAAAAGAAAACGGACCTTACAAAGATGATCAAAAAGATGGTGATTGGAAATGCTACTATGTAGATGGCAGATTAAAAGCTGAGGGCAAGTATATATTTGACAATAGAGTTGGTGACTGGAAGACCTATTATTATGATGGTGTAGGTGAGGATTGATATTTTTTTAGAATATTTTTCTATAAAACACTAAATTTACTAACTATACTATTTTTAAAGCTAAGGCGTTATTTTCATGTATATCAATAAAAAAAGTATATTTGCAACTAATATTTTTTAGTTTTAAAACTAATTTCTATGAAAGGACCCCTTTTTTACGCTAAAATATTACTATTTGGAGAATATGGTATCATAGAGGATTCTAAAGGGTTGGCAATTCCTTACAGCTCTTATAAGGGCGCGTTGAAAGTTTCGGATAATAAAACCTCTGAAGCCAAACTTTCCAATAAAAAATTGCGAAATTTTTATCAATATCTTTTAACTGTAAAACACGAAAATCTACAACTGAGATTAGATGAGTTAAAAGATGACGTTGAAAACGGGATGTATTTTGATTCCAGTATTCCACAAGGCTATGGAGTAGGTAGTTCTGGTGCTTTGGTAGCTGCTATTTACGACAAATATGCTGATAATAAGATAACTGTTTTAGAAAATCTGACCCGCGATAAACTTTTAACCTTGAAAGAAATCTTTTCTTTAATGGAATCATACTTTCATGGAAAAAGCTCAGGATTAGATCCTTTAAATTCTTATTTGAGTTTACCTATTTTAATCAATTCAAAAGACAACATAGAAGCTACCGGAATTCCCTCTCAAAAAGAAGGGAAAGGAGCTGTATTTCTATTAGACTCTGAAATGGTTGGCGAAACCCAACCCATGATCAACATCTTTATGAATAAAATGAAAAATGAAGGATTTAGAAATATGATCGATCGTGATTTTGCAAGATATACTGATGCCTGTATTGATGATTTTCTCCATGGAAACGTCAATTCTCTATTTGGGAATGTAAAAAGTCTTTCTAAAGTAGTTTTAAAACATTTTAAACCTATGATCCCTAAGAGTTTTCAAAAACTTTGGCAAGAAGGAATTGAAAGTAATGATTACTATTTAAAATTATGCGGATCAGGCGGAGGTGGCTATATTTTAGGCTTTACCGAAGATTATGAAAAGGTGAAGATAGTATTAAAAGGCTATAAATTAGAATTGGTTTACAGATTTTAAAATCCATCATATCTGTTATGGATTTACTCAAAATAGCAAAAGAAAATACGCCAAAGACACCAAAAAAAACTCCTTTTTTTTATAAATTTATAAGTATGCTATCCGTTGTTAGGGGCTATAATATTTTTATTATTGTCCTGGCACAATATTTAGCTGCAATTTTTATTTTCTCTCCCGATAAATCTTTAAAGGAAATTTTATTCAACCTCGACCTGTACTTCATTGTATTGGCAACAATATGTGTAATAGCCGCAGGTTATATCATCAATAATTTTTACGATGTAAAAAAAGATGCAATCAATAAACCTATCAAAACAAAAATTGACAGTTTTGTGGGTCAAAAAACAAAACTTAATATTTACTTCCTGCTTAATTTTGTTGGTGTTCTATTCGCTTTTTTCGTTTCGTGGAGAGCTGCATTATTTTTTGCAATTTATATTTTTTTAATCTGGTTGTATTCACATAAATTAAAAAAATATCCATTAACAGGACTGTTTTCAGCAGCTATTCTAGCCATTTTGCCATTTTTTGCCATATTTGTTTACTATAAAAACTTTTCCGAGATCATATTTGCACATACCGCATTTCTACTTCTTGTGTTAATGATCAGAGAACTTATTAAAGATTTAGAAAACATCAAAGGAGATGTAGCTCAAAATTACCAAACTATACCGGTAAAATACGGTGAATATTTCACAAAACTTTTAATTACAATTTTAGTTATTTTTACTTTTGATCCAATTTATTTTATTTCAAAATATCCTGAAATTGGTAAAATGATGTATTATTTTTACTTTGCCGGAATTGCCTTTGTGATTTTTACTGTATTGCTTTGGAAAGCAACCTCAAAGAAAGATTATGTAATTTTACATAATATTATTAAACTCATCATCGTAATTGGCGTATTAAGTCTAATGTTAATTGATACTTCTGTTATAATTCAAAGAATCTTAAACGCTAATATCTAATTTGTGATACCATTAACACTTTGAAATAGAATGGTTTTTGTATTTTCGCAAAAAATTTAAAAATGACAGCAAAAAGTAACTCGTCGAGAGGACGACAAAACCCTTCCGTAAAGAAAGAAAAAAAAGGAAATACTACGAATAAAAAACCTTATTCAAAACAAACTTCAAAAAGCTCAAAGGATAAAAATTACAGACTTCATCCGCAAAAGCTAAAAAATTACAAAAAGAATTCATCTTCTACTTCAAAAAGCAATGTTGATAGTAATGAGATTCGTTTAAACAAATATATTGCCAACGCCGGCATTTGTTCGCGTAGAGAAGCTGATACTTTTATCAAATCAGGTAGCGCAACTGTAAATGGTAAAATTATTACTGAAATGGGTTATAAAGTAACATTGGATGATGAAGTACGATTTGATGGTACTTTGATCTCGCCTGAAACAAAAAGATATGTTTTAATGAATAAACCCAAAAATTACATTACTACCATGAATGATGAAAGAGGTAGGAAAACTGTAATGGAATTGATTCATAATGCTGCTAAAGAACGTATTTATCCTGTAGGTAGATTAGACAGACTCACAACCGGATTATTATTATTTACCAATGATGGAGAATTGGCAAAAAAACTAACGCATCCAAAACATCAGGTAAAAAAATTATATCATGTTAATTTAGATAAAAAATTAAGTATGAGGGATCTACAAAAAATATCTGAAAATTTTGTGCTCGATGGAAAAATGGTTTTTGTAGATAAAATATCCTATATAGAGAATAAACCAAAAAACGAGATTGGTATTGAAATACACTCGGGTAGAAATAGAATTGTTCGCAAGGTCTTTGAACATTTTGGTTATAATGTAACCAGACTTGATAGAGTGGTCTTTGCCGGACTTACCAAAAAGAATTTATCTCGTGGTCACTGGAGACATCTAACACAACAAGAGATCAATAATTTAAAGATGATCTGATTTTTTAATTATTAATACATCCAAAAAATTCTCTTTTATTGTTATTTCCTTTAATGTTTCTTATATTTTAACGTAATTTGGTCAAAAGCTTTTGAAATATGAAAAATAAAATTCTCTTTTGGTCAATAACTGTTGCTCTTGCCGGGTTTTTATTTGGTTTTGATACTGTAGTAATCTCAGGAGCTGATAAAAAATTACAAGCTTTATGGGATTCTTCCAATATGTTTCACGGAACAGTTGTAATGGCAATGGCTCTTTGGGGTACTGTAATAGGTGCAATTTTTGGCGGTATTCCAACAAATAAAATCGGAAGAAAAAATACTTTAATTTGGATTGGGGTTTTATATACAATTTCAGCAATAGGTTCATCATTTGCCAGTGATCCTTATACTTTTGCATTTTTTAGATTTATTGGCGGATTGGGCGTAGGTGCCTCAACAATAGCAGCACCGGCTTATGTTTCAGAAATAGCTCCTGCAAAAGACAGAGGTAAGCTTGTTGCACTTTATCAATTCAATATCGT
>JAOZVI010000117.1 GCA_029938265.1 Flavobacteriaceae bacterium
GAATAATGAACAAGCCCGCCTAAAGGTCGGCGTGGCAGGGATTAACGATTTATGATTTGTGATGTTTTTATTCTTCAAAATGAACATCCCTGATTAGCGTTGACAGGTTTTAATTAATTTTCATCAATATAATCTTCAATAGGATTGCAGGTACAAACCAAATGTCTGTCACCATAGGCTTCATCAACTCTTCTAACACTTGGCCAGTATTTTTTTTCTGCGATATAATCTAATGGAAAAGCAGCTTCTTTTCTGGTATAAGGATGTTCCCAATTATCAGCGGTTAACATATGTTGTGTATGAGGAGCATTCTTTAGCACAGAATCTTCACCATTATAAGCATCGATTTCTTTTTTAATTTGTATCAAAGCATCTGCAAACCTGTCTATTTCTTTTTTGTTCTCACTTTCAGTAGGTTCTATCATCAATGTTCCGGCAACGGGAAAAGAAACAGTAGGAGAGTGGAAACCATAATCCATCAAGCGTTTAGCAATATCTGTTACTTCAATACCTTTTGCTTTAAATTCTCTAAAGTCAACGATCATTTCGTGAGCGGCAAATCCCATTTCACCTGCATATAAGATCTTGTAATGCTTTTCTAATCTTGCTTTTAAATAATTGGCATTTAAAATTGCTATAGTTGTGGCTTTTGTTAATCCGCTGCTACCGAGCATTTTAATATAACTATAAGAGATCAGATCTACTAATGCAGATCCGAAAGGAGCAGAAGAAATTGCAGTAATGGCATTTTTTCCACCGGTCTTAACAATTGGATTAGAAGGTAAGAATTCGGCTAAATGTTCAGCAACACAAACCGGTCCAACCCCAGGACCACCACCACCATGTGGAATGGCAAATGTTTTATGTAAATTCAAATGACAAACATCAGCGCCAATTCTGGCAGGATTAGTTAATCCTACCTGTGCATTCATATTGGCTCCATCCATATAAACTTGACCGCCATTTTTATGAATAATTTTTGTAATTTCTCTAATGGCTGATTCAAACACACCGTGTGTTGAAGGGTAGGTCACCATTAAAGCGGCTAAATTATCTTTGTATTTTTCAGCTTTTTCTTTAAGATCTTCTAAATCAATATTTCCTGTATCAGAAGTTTTTGTAACAACAACTTTCATTCCGGCCATCACAGCAGATGCAGGGTTTGTACCATGCGCAGAAGCGGGGATCAAACAAATATTTCTGTGTTTATCACCATTTGCTTTATGAAAAGCTCTTATTACCATCAATCCGGTATATTCTCCCTGAGCACCTGAATTTGGTTGTAATGATGTTGCAGCAAATCCGGTAATGATATTCAATTGTCCTTCCAATCCTTTTAGCATCACATGGTAACCTTGGGCTTGTTTTACAGGAACAAAAGGATGAATAGATGTCCAGTTACTCAAACTCAAAGGCAACATTTCAGTTGCGGCGTTAAGTTTCATTGTGCAAGAGCCAAGAGATATCATAGAATCAGTAAGAGAAATATCTTTATTTTCTAATTTTTTGATATAACGCATCATTTCTGTTTCAGAATGGTAATTATGAAAAACTTCATTATTTAGAAATATTGAATTTCTTTGAATTTTTTTTGGGATGGTCAAACTATTCTGGTAATCGGTAATTTTAAAAGAGTATAAATTTTCAGCATGTGCTAAAATCCTAATAATTTGATTAATATCTGATAAAGTAGTCGTTTCGTTAATAGAGATACCTATATATTTTTTATCGATATAATGGAAATTAACACTATTTTCTTCAGATAATGATTTTACTTTTTCAGGATTGCTTACTTTGATCTTTAATGTATCAAAAAATATTTTATTGCTTTGCTTTAAACCTAATTTTAAGAGTGCATCATTTAAAATATTAGTTAAAGAATGTATTCTGTTTGCAATATATTTTATGCCTTCCGGACCGTGATATACTGCATACATACCTGCCATAACGGCTAATAAAACCTGAGCAGTACAAATATTAGAAGTCGCTCTTTCTCTTTTGATATGTTGTTCACGGGTTTGCAAGGCCATACGTAATGCATGATTTCCATCTGCATCAACAGTTACACCAATAATTCTTCCGGGTATTAATCTTTTAAATGCATCATGAGTTGCAAAATAACCTGCATGCGGACCTCCAAAACCCATTGGAATACCAAAACGTTGAGTGGTTCCAACAGCTACATCTGCACCCATTTCACCAGGTGATTTTAAAATTGCTAAACTTAGCAGATCAGCAGCTATAACTACTTTGATTTCAATTTGATGTACTTCCTCTATAAAATTTGTATAATCAAAAATTTGCCCATTTTTAGCAGGATATTGTAGTATTACACCGTAAAAAGATTCATCAAGTTCAATATTTTCATGGTTGCCAATTACAAGTTCTATTCCCAAAGGGGCTGATCTTGTTTTTAAAATAGAAATTGTTTGAGGTAAAACTTCTTCAGAAACAAAAAACTTTACAGTATTTGATTTTTTTTGAGCTCTGGTTCTACCATTGAAAAGCATGATCATTGCTTCGCCTGCAGCAGTTCCTTCATCTAATAATGATGAATTTGATAAAGGTAAATCAGTTAGGTCTGAAACAACAGTCTGAAAATTTAATAAGGCTTCTAACCTTCCCTGAGATATTTCTGCCTGATAGGGAGTATAAGATGTGTACCAACTGGGATTTTCAAAAATATTTCTTTGGATCACTGCAGGTAAAGAAGTAGCGTGATAACCTAAACCTATATACGACTTAAAGATCTTATTCTTATTTCCCAACTCCTGAATATGCGTTGCAAACTCTATTTCACTCATCGCTTCTGGTAAATTCAAATCTTCCTTTAATAAAATATCGTCGGGAATGGTTTTGAAGATCAATTCGTCAATTGATTGAACACCAATCGTTTTTAACATATCATTGATCTGTATTTTATCGGGGCCTAAATGTCGGAGAATAAAAGAATCTGTTTGCATAATTTATGTTTTTGAGAAGTGTAAAAATAACAATTTTAGCTTATTTTATTAGGGATATTTTTATAGTTTTTGTTGTTTTATTTGATGATTGTATAAATCAGCAACCCACAGAATATTGTTGAAGATGATAACTGCAGCAGGTTTGTTTAACTTCGTGGGATTATTGTCATTAAATCCTGCTTCTCCCGTGCCAATAGTTTGACTGAAAAGTTGGTTAGAGATCAGCGAAAAAATGATAAATGATGTAATCCTTAATGTCATTGAGTTTTGTTTAAAATTCAAATTAAATTGATTATAAAATTACAATATATTATCTTTATAGCGTATAAAAATTATAAATAATGAAATTGTTAAAGTCCTTTTTTGATTTTTATATTTACAGCAATTTCCACGTGGCTTTAGCAGCCTTTAGTTTGGTAAAAATTACACTATTGGATTTTAATATCCACGAAAATACAAGTCCGATTTTTGTTTTTTTTGCTACTTTTTTATCGTATAATTTTATTAGGTCATATAAAATTAAAGAGATCGATATTTTTTCTATGAGCTGGATTACAAGTCATAAAAATATTTTGATCTTTTTGAATTTGATCAGTATTATATTTTTAATTATTTTAACTTTTAATATTCGATTTTTAGCATTCTTGATCTTAATCCCTTTTGCTTTGGCTACTTTTTTTTATATCGTCCCATTCCGTATTGACAATAAAAATCTTCGAAGTATAGCGAGTTTAAAGCTTTTTTTAATTGCTATAACATGGGCAGGTACTACAGTTTTATTTCCCTTATTTCAAAATGATCTGTTTATAAATAGTGAGGTAATGATCATTTTTTTACAACGCTTTTTATTTATTTTTGCTTTAATAATTCCTTTTGATATTAGAGATATTCAGGTTGATCATAATCAGTTAAAAACCATACCGCAAATATTTGGTGTAATCAGATCTAAAATTATATCAGGAATAGCTTTGATTCTTTTTTTAGTGCTGGAGTTTTTAAAAATGCCATCTGAAAAAAGTGAAGTTTATGACATGGTATTACTTGCATTAATTTCATTTTTATGGGTTTTGTTTTCTAAAGAGGATCAAAGTAGGTATTACACTACTTTTTGGATTGAGGCCTTACCAATATTTTGGTTGTTTTTGGTGTTTTTTTAAATCTTAGCTCGAATTCAGTTTCAAAGTCTCTCACAAAAAAACCTTCAAATATTTGAAGGTTTTTGATGTTGAATTATGTTAATTATTTTAAGAAAAATATTTATCCATTTTCTTTTTTTCTTCTGCGGCAAGTTCAGCGTCAATTAAAATTCTTCCACTGTGTTCGTCAGTAATAATTTTTTTACGAGAAGCAATTTCTACCTGACGTTGCGGAGGGATAGTAAAGAACGATCCGCCTGAGGCACCTCTTTGAATAGAAACTACAGCCAAACCATTTCTAACATTAGAACGAATTTTTTTATAAGCATTTAACAATCTATCATCGATCAATTTACTAAATTGAATCAATTTTTTCTTTAATAACTCTTCTTCTTTTTCTGTTTCTTCTAAAATACCTGATAATTCATTTTTTTTATGCTTTAGATGATCTTTTTTTCCTTTGATCTTTTCATCTGCAACAGCAATTATTTCATTTTTTTGTTCAATTTTAACCTGGTATTCTGAAATTCTTTTCTCGGCCAATTGTATTTCGAGATCCTGATATTCTATCTCTTTTGTTATAGAATCAAATTCACGGTTATTACGAACATTTTTTTGTTGTTCAGTATATTTTTTTGATAAAGCTTTTGCTTCCTCAATGTTGAGTTTTTTATTATTAATGCTGGTTTCTAAGTTTTCAATATCAGTATTGAAATTGTTCAGTCTGGTTTGTAAACCTTCAACTTCATCCTCTAAATCATTTACTTCAAGAGGTAACTCTCCCCTCATATTTTTTATTTCATCAATTCTAGAATCAATAAGTTGTAAATCATATAAAGCTCTTAGCTTTTCTTCTACGGTAACTTCTTTATTTTTTGCCATTTTTTAAAAATAGTTGATAGGATTTGTATTGTTTTTTGATAAAATTATCCTGCCTACCGGCAAGGCAGCTGCAAAATTAGTGATTTTTTTTGTAAGATAATCTACTAAAAGGGTTTTTGTGAATTGTTCACTTTCATAATGCCCGATATCAGCCAAAATTATTTTGTTTTCAGCTCTAAAAAAATCGTGATATTTAAAATCGGAAGAGATATAAATATCAGCACCATTTGTTATTGCTTTTTCAATTGCAAAGCTTCCTGACCCACCTAAAACAGCAACTTTTTTAATCATATTATCGCTTAAAGCGGAATGCCTTATCGACTCTAAACCAAACCTTTCTTTTAAAAGATCTAGAAAATCATTGGGTTTCATTTCATTTTCTAATTCGCCTACCATTCCCATTCCAATATTTTGATGAACATTGTCTAAAGTAATAATTTCATAGGCTACTTCTTCATAAGGATGATTTGTAAACAGTGCTTTCAAAACTTTTCCTTCTAAATGTTTTTCAAAAATTAAACTGATATTTGTTTCAGGTTCTGTATGGATATTATTTTTATCACCAATGGTTGGATTTGAATCTTCATTACCTCTATAAGTGCCTTCTCCTTTGATATTAAAACTACAATGATCATAATTCCCAATATTTCCAGCTCCGGCTTTAAAAAGCACATTTCTTAAATTTTCAGCATTTTCATGCGGAACGTAAGTACTTAATTTTTTAATTTCACTGCTTTTCGGAATTAAGATTTTAGTATTATGCAAACCAATTATTTCACACATTTTAGCTGATACACCTTTAAATGAATTATCTAAAGCAGTGTGCATACTATAAATTGCAATATCATTTTTAATGGCTTTTATAATAACCCGTTCTACATAATTTGAACCATTTATTTTTTTTAAACCCTTGAAAATTATAGGGTGAAAACTAACAATCAAGTTGCAATTTCTAGCAATAGCCTCATCTACAGTTATTTCAAGTGTGTCAAGTGTAACTAAAACACCCCTTACTTTTGTTTTATAATCGCCAACCAATAATCCTACATTGTCAAAATCTTCAGCGTAGGTAAGAGGTGATAGATCTTCAATAATATCTGTTATATTTCTTATGATCATAGTATTGTTTGAATAGGGTTTAAAGTTACCCAATTTAATAAAATTTCATAAAGAAATAAGATAAAGTTTAAAAGAGAGATTATTGTTTGCATAAACACAGAGTTATAATGATTTGTTAATTTTATTTTTAATTATTTTTATAGCAGATAAAATCGTAATTTGCGCCTCAAAATTTTTTAATATGAAGTTGAGATTTTTAGCCTTATTTTTTTTAATGGGTATTGTAATTTTTTCATGTAGTGATGATGATGATGATGAAGATGATTTTGATCCTGCTGCTCAAGCCTTGATCGATGATGATGCTTTGGTAGATTTTTTGCAAACGCATTATTTAACTCCTGAAAAAGAAATTGATACAATTTTAAATGGTGAAATACCATTGTATTCTCAAGTTGAGATTGAAGATGTAACACTATACGATATTCAATATAAATTATATTATTATACAGATTTTAAAGGAGTTGGAACAAGCCCATCTCGTAATGATTCTATTCAGGTTAAGTACAGGGGTTTTATGTTAGACAGTACAAAATTTGATCAAAATTTGAGTTATACTTCATCAAAATCCTGGTTTCATTTACCTAACCTTATTCAAGGTTGGCGTTATGGTTTTCCGCATTATCAAGAAGGTATTAAAACAATTTATCCTGACGAATCATTTGGTTATGAAGATGCAGGAAGTGGAATTATTTTTATGCCATCGGGAATGGCTTATGGTCAAGCAGGTTCTAGCAGTATACCTCCAAATACACCAATTTATTTCTTTATTGAATTGGGTGCTGTTGTAATAGCTGATGCTGATAATGACAATGTTATCAATAATATTGAAGATATTGATGGAGATGGAGATGTTAGCAATGATGATACTGATGATGACAGTGTTCCAGATTATTTGGATATTGATGATGATGGGGATGGTATAAGAACTAAAGAAGAAGATGCAAATGAAGATGGCGATCCTACCAATGATGATTCAGATGGAGATGGTATTCCTGACTATTTAGATAAGGATAGTTGATATATATTCACCTATTTATAAATTAAAAGGAGCAATTTTTGTAATTGCTCCTTTTTTATT
>JAOZVI010000118.1 GCA_029938265.1 Flavobacteriaceae bacterium
AAAAGCGTATGAGGGAAACGCAATCTATTTAAAATAGGTTATAACCATAAATCTACTTACTCAGGTAAATTCTTTATCTATACAATTTACTATCAGATATTTAGAATTTTATCTTTTATTTATAAAGTTTTTAATAATTTTTAAACATGTTTGTTTAAATAAATAGTGTACATTTTTTAATCTTATTTCAATTTCAATAAAACTTTTCCTTAATTTTACTATAATCTTTTATACATAAAAATTCAAGAATGAAGAACTTAATATTGTTTCTTTTAATTGGAATATTTGTGATGCAGTTGAATGCGCAAAAAAAGAATAACAATTTTCGTTTACACATTCAAAAATCTACATCACCTATAACTATTGATGGTATTGCAAATGAGGATGCTTGGAGAGATACTGATATTGCTAACGATTTTTTTATGGTATTACCTCAAGATACCAGCAAGGCCAATCAACATTCAGAAATTCGTATGACCTATGATGATAAGAACCTTTATCTTGTAGCTACATTTTACAATAATATTCCCGGACCATACTTTGTTGAGTCTTTAAGAAGAGATTTTTCATTTGGTAAAAATGATAATTTTTTATTTTTTATTGATCCTTTTAACAATCAAACTACAGGTTTTTCCTTTGGTACAAATGCTGCCGGTGCACAATGGGATGGCACAATGTATGAAGGAGGAAGAGTAGATCTAAACTGGGATAGCAAATGGGTTTCTGTTGTTAAACAGGATAAAGAGAAATGGGTTTTTGAAATGTCAATCCCTTTTAAATCAATTCGATATAAAAAAGGTGTCAAAGAATGGGGAATCAATTTTAGCAGGCTAGATCTAAAAACAAGCGAAAAATCGAGCTGGACACCAATACCCAGACAATTTCCTACTGCTTCTTTAGCTTATACAGGAGTGCTGGTTTGGGATGATCCTCCACCTGAACAGGGTACTAATTTTTCTATAATTCCATATGTATTAGGTGCTGCTAGTAGTGAAATTGATAGTGATGGTAGTACCATTTATGAGAAGAAAATTGGTGGAGATGTTAAATTTGGCATAACTTCTTCTCTTAATCTTGACTTAACTATCAATCCTGATTTTTCTCAGGTAGAAGTCGATCGACAGGTAACCAATCTCGATAGATATGAATTATTCTTTCCTGAAAAGCGTCAGTTCTTTTTAGAAAATGCTGATCTGTTTGCCAATTTTGGTTACCCTACTATTCGTCCGTTTTTTTCAAGGCGAATAGGGCTTGGGGTTCCAATTCAGGCAGGAGCGAGAATAAGTGGTAATATTAATGAAAAATGGCGTTTAGGCATTATGGATATTCAAACATCCAGTATAGATGAAACAGGACTTCCAAATCAAAATTTTGGCGTTATCTCTCTCCAAAGAAAAGTATTTAGCAGATCAAGTATAGGTATGATGTTAGTTAATAAACAATCATTTAACTATCCTCAGGATACTGATTCATTACACACTGTTTATCCCGAATACAATCGCAATTTAGGCATGGAATACAATTTGGCTTCTGCTAATAATCTATGGACAGGTAAAGCATTTCTTTTAAAATCATTTTCACCTTACGAATCAGGAAATGGACTTACACAGGCTACGCATATTGAATACAAAAGCAGAAAATGGAATTGGAGAATCCAGGAAGAATATGTTGGAGAGAAATATTCGGCTGAAGTTGGTTTTGTGCCACGCAACGGCTATATAAGAATGAGTTCATTTTTAGAATATTTATTCTTTCCAAAAAACAGTAAAGTATTAAGTCACGGTCCTAAATTATATTCCAGTTACTTCTTTAATGAGCAAATGGAAAAAACAGATAATGTAAATGTATTACAATATTCAGTAAATTTTCGTAATCGAAGTTCACTTAGGCTAAATGTCTTTGATGAAAACGTAGAATTACTTGAACCCTTTGATCCAACCGGAACCGGCAAAGACTCACTTGCTGCAGGAACAAAACATCACTGGAATGGATTTATATTTGACTATGTCTCTAAACCTCAAAGCATGTTTACTTATTCCGTTAGAAGTCGGATTGGTGGCTATTATGAAGGTGGAAACAGAATTAACATTACCAATGAACTGGGTTATCGTTTTCAACCTTATGTAAGTCTCAGTTCTAATGTTAGTTATAATTATATTAGTTTACCTGAACCATGGAATGTAACAGAATTCTGGTTAATTGGTTCAAAAGTAGATATCACATTTACCAATAAACTCTTTTTTTCTACTTTATTCCAGTATAACGAACAAACTAAAAATTTTAATCTTAACTCGCGATTTCAATGGCGTTATTTGCCTGCATCTGATCTGTTTATTGTATTTACCAATAATCATTTACTTGCACCATATACAGGAAAAAGTTGGTCACTTACCTTAAAATTAACTTATTGGTTTAATAAGTAATGGTTTTTTATTATCCGATAGATTAAACGAAGTTTACCTTTTTATATCACAAAGTCAAACAAAATCAAGGACATGGCAAAAATTAAACTTAACTTTGCACCCTAATAAAAAATGGCGCTATAAATAAGAATGTCATTTGCACAATCATTTATATGTCATTTAATTCCTTAGGCTTATCCAATGCCTTATTAAAAGCCGTTAGTAAACAAGGCTATACAACACCATCACCAATACAACAAAAAGCTATTCCTCTAATTTTAGAAGGGAAAGATATATTAGCATCAGCCCAAACTGGAACTGGTAAAACAGCAGGTTTTACATTGCCAATGCTTCAAAAGTTGTCTCAAGGACAACAATTACGTCTTCGTCCTATTAAAGCTTTAGTATTAACGCCAACACGAGAGTTGGCAGCACAAGTATATAATAATGTAAAAGCTTATAGCGAATTTTTAGACATTCGTTCTGCTGTTATATTTGGAGGTGTAAATCAACGACCACAGGTGGCCACCATCAGGAATGGTGTAGATATACTTATTGCAACTCCAGGACGTTTGATTGATTTACAAAATCAAGGCTTATTATCACTCTCTAAAATTGAAATTTTGGTTTTAGACGAAGCAGATAGGATGCTGGATATGGGTTTTTTGAGAGATATTAAAAAGATTATTAGCTTAATGCCAACACGAAGACAAAATCTTCTGTTTTCAGCTACGTTCTCCAAAGAGATTAAAAAATTAGCAAACGAATTTTTGCATCACCCGGTTTTGGTTGAAGCAACTCCTGAAAAATTAACCGTTGATGCTATAGAACAAAAAGTATATCGTGTAGCCAAAGGCTTAAAAACAGGATTGATTATTAAGCTAATTTCTGATGGTAATTGGAAACAAGTATTGGTATTTACCAGAACTAAGCATGGCGCAAATAGGTTATGTAAAAAAATGGTTAGTGCAGGCATTTCGGCTTCAGCCATTCATGGAAATAAAAGTCAAGGTGCGCGTACCAAAGCCTTGGCTGGATTTAAAAATAATTCGGTTAGAATTTTAGTTGCTACAGATATTGCTGCTCGCGGTTTAGATATTCCGTTGTTGCCACACGTAGTGAATTTTGAATTACCTAATATTTCAGAAGACTATGTGCATCGTATTGGACGAACAGGTAGAGCAGGAGCCAGTGGAGAAGCTGTATCTTTGGTAAGTGCAGATGAAACAGAGTTTTTAAGAGATATTGAAAAATTAGTAGGTTTAGAAATTCCTGTTGAAATTGTTGAAGGGTTTGAACCTGACCCAAATGCATCAACAAAACCTATAAAACAAGGCCAAGGAGGTAGAAGAAGGTCACAAAAATCTAATAAACCAAGATCTCAAAGCTCAAGAAGATCTAATGATAGTGGCAATTCTGGAAATAATAGAAATGCTAATAGAAATAAAAACAGAAGACGTAATAATAGACGTTAATTTATAACTACTAAATTATTTTAAAGTATTGGAATCTCAACCTAATAATCCTCTTCATGGTGTAAAGCTAGAACAAATTATAAACGATTTGGTAAATCGTTATGGTTGGGAATATTTGGGTTACAACATTAATATTCGCTGTTTTACACATAATCCTTCTGTAAAATCGAGCTTAAAGTTTTTACGTCGTACACCTTGGGCACGAACAAAGGTTGAAAATATGTATATGGAAATGTTAAAAAAACAAAACACTCATGATTAATTTTTGAGTTTCGTTTAGCGTAGGGATAAAGTTAAATGCTTTGCCTTTGTGTGTAAATAAACCAATTGAGCATTTGTGTGTAGAAATTTTATATAACGTTAAATTATAGCTACAAATACTTTAGTATTCACGAAATCAGGTTAATAATTAGAATAATAGATCAATTGGCGTGATTCCCTGTGAAAGAGTGGTTACCTTTGCCAAAATTATTTTTATGTCAAAAAGTTTTTCAGATTTAGGAATTAATGAACAGCTACAACAAAGTTTAGCTGATTTACAAATTTCTGTTCCTACAGATATTCAAGAAAAAACAATTCCGGTTGTATTACATCAACAAGAAGATGTGGTAGCGCTGGCAAAAACAGGAACAGGTAAAACAGCGGCATTTGGACTGCCTTTATTGCAATTGATAGATGTAGATAATACTGCAACACAAGCGGTAATCTTAGCGCCTACAAGAGAACTCGGACAGCAAATTTATGCTAATTTAGTTTCTTTTTCTACGCATATGCCTTCAATTTCCATAGCTACTGTTTGCGGTGGTATTCCTATCAAGCCCCAAATAGAACGTTTGAAAAGTACTACGCATATTGTGGTAGCGACACCTGGTCGTTTGGCCGACCTAATTAACCGGAAAGCCATTGATATAAAAAATATCTCTTATTTTATTTTAGATGAAGCCGATGAAATGGTGAGTGCCTTAAAAGAAGGATTGGATAGTATTATCAAAGAAATTCCGAAATCTAGGAGAACATTGTTGTTTACAGCTACAATGCCAGGAACCATAAAACAATTGGTTCAAAATTACATGTCGAAACATGTAGTATACATAGAAGCAGACATGTCGACTATTGGACATCAGGGAATAGATCATCAATATGTAGTTGTAGAGCCGATAGAAAAATTGGATGTATTGCTCCATTTCTTAAACTCTAAAGAAGGCGAAAGAGGTATTATCTTTTGTAGAACAAAAGCGGCAGTTAATAAATTAGCTAAAAACTTAGCCATTAATAAATTCTCATCCGGAGCCATTCATGGTAGTTTATCTCAAGGCATTCGTGACCGTATTATGGGACAATTTAGAGAAGGTTTTATAGATATTTTGGTTGCTACCGATCTAGCAGCTCGAGGTATTGATGTTAAAGAAATAGCATATGTTGTTAATTATCATTTACCAGATACTTATGATGCCTATGTCCATAGAAGCGGACGTACAGCAAGAGCTGGAGCAAAAGGACTTTCATTAACTATATTACAAAAAGAAGAAGTTAAAGATATTGCTGATTTTAAGGCAGCATTAGGTATTGTTTTTGATGAATTTAAAAAAGCAGACGCTAAAAGCATAGAAGAAAATAATGGCTTATTATGGGCAAAAAAAATATTTAAAACAAAACCCAATCGTTCCATTTCAGAAGAGTTCAGAAAAAAAGTGAGAACGGTATTTCATCATCTAACGAAAGAAGAATTGATAGAGAAAGTATTGGCAAATTATTTGGCGCAAACAAGCACTGGAAATCCAAAAACTAAAGGTTCTAAACAGCGTAGAAAGTAGCAATCATTATGGCAAATATTATTAAAGAGCAACAGGATATTTTAACAAAATTAAATATCCATATGCTGAATCCAATGCAAGAGGAAGCTATTTCTGTAATTGAAAGAACTGCCAATACCATTCTTCTTTCTCCAACTGGTACAGGTAAAACATTGGCTTTTTTATTGCCAATTATTAAGACCTTAGATCCCGATTGTAAAGATATACAGGTGTTAATTTTAGTGCCTTCACGGGAATTGGCCATACAAATTGAGCAAGTTGTACGTAATATGGGTTCCGGCTTTAAAGTAAATGCTGTGTATGGCGGCCGCCCCATGTCTAAAGATAAAATAGAAATTAAACATGTACCTGCTATTTTAATAGGAACTCCTGGTAGAATTGCAGATCATTTTAGTAGCGATCGTTTTTCTAAAGATAACATTAAAACCTTAATTCTAGACGAGTTTGATAAGTCTTTAGAAATTGGTTTTGAGTCAGAAATGAGATATATTATCAATCAGTTGCCCTATATAAATAAGCGTGTATTAACATCGGCAACTCAAGCTGTTGAGATACCTGGTTTCGTGCGTTTAGACCAGCCAACCACCATCAATTATTTAAAAGAAATGATGGTTTTGAAACTGGAAATTAAAACGGTGATATCACCATCAAAAAATAAATTACAAACCCTATTAGATTTAATAGGGCATCTTGGTAATCAACCAGGAATTATATTCTGTAATTTAAGAGATAGCATTGACCATGTGAGTCGTTTTTTAGAGAAAAACAATATAAACCACAGTTGTTTTTCTGGCGGCATGGAGCAAAAAGATAGAGAGCATTCTTTAATAAAATTCAGGAATGGGACAAGCCAGATTTTAATTGCTACAGATTTAGCATCAAGAGGTATTGATATTCCAGAACTAAAATTTATCATTCATTATGAGGTGCCTCGTGCCGCAGAAGAGTTTATTCATAGAAATGGTAGAACTGCCAGAGTAGATGCTGAAGGTACGGCTTATATATTGAAATGGGAAAAAGAATTCTTACCGGAATTCATCAAAAATTCTAAAATAAAAGACATCTCAAAAAAGGCAGTTCGAAAACCTCAATTCTGGGAAACATTGTTTGTTTCTGGTGGTAGAAAGGATAAAATTTCTAAAGGAGATATTGCTGGACTATTTTTTAAACAAGGGAAAATTACTGCAGCGCAATTAGGAAACATCGAGTTAAAACAAGATTGTGCATTTGTTGCCGTTCCTAAAGCTATAGCAGATGAATTAGTGGAAAAATTAAACAATACACGATTGAAAAAGAAAAAAGTACGCGTTACAGTTTTATAAAATATAAGTACTGCTATTTAGTGTCTGGTCGGAAATACACTATTTAAAATGGTTTCAATAAAAGGTATTAAACCAGATCCCGCTAAAAAAGCGGGATTAG
>JAOZVI010000119.1 GCA_029938265.1 Flavobacteriaceae bacterium
AAATTTGGATAGATCTTCTGGAAAATAATTTGATCTGCTCATATCTACTATCTTTTAATAAATTTTGCAACAGTAAATTTCCTGTCAGACCGGTAGCTCCTAAAATTATTGCAGTTTTTCCCATAGATTACAAACATACTGATTAATAATAGTCAGTTTTCTTTATCAAAGAAAGTAAAAACACAACAATTTTTTGATTTTTTCTCGTAAAAATCGCAAAGGTATTACGCAAAGAATTTAATATTTCATCTTTCAGCTTCCAACTTCCGATTTTTTTTAATTCCCTTTCTTATAGTCTTCTAAAAATTTAGCCAGACCAATATCGGTCAAAGGATGATTTAGTAAACCTTTGATTGCGCTTAAAGGACCTGTCATCACATCCGATCCTATTTTTGCACATTCAATGATATGCATGGTATGGCGAATAGAAGCTGAAAGTATTTGAGTTTCAAAAGCATAATTATCATAGATCAATCTAATTTCTTCAATCAATGCCAAACCATCTGTTGAAACATCATCCAATCTCCCCAAAAAAGGAGAAACATAGGTCGCCCCGGCTTTAGCAGCAAGTAAAGCCTGACCGGCAGAAAACACTAAAGTAACATTGGTTTTAACACCTTTATCAGAAAAATATTTACAGGCTTTTATTCCTTCGGCAATCACAGGTAATTTTATTACAATTTGAGGATGTAAAGCAGCCAAAGCTTCTCCTTCTCTAACCATCCCGTCAAAATCTATTGCAATAACCTCAGCACTTACATCACCTTCAACAATATCACAAATGGTCTTATAGTGGTTCATAATATTATCATAACCTGTAATTCCTTCTTTAGCCATTAACGACGGATTAGTAGTAACTCCATCCAAAATACCAAGAGCTTGTGCCTCTTTGATCTGTTCAATATTTGCTGTATCTATAAAAAATTTCATCTATTATATTTTTAATTTTACGCAAATATAATTGATTAATTTAAAAATTGAAAGATTCATTTTATAATTAAATTTTTGATTTTTTTTCTTAAAGAATTAGTAACCCTCAAAGTTCAAATAGTTTGTTATTTTTACATAAATAAAATATTATAAAATGTTTTGGATAAAAGTTATAGATTACGAAAAAGCAGATGCCAAATTAAAGAGAATATACAATAAGGTGAAGGGTCCAGATAATAATATTGACAATGTTCTGTTAATTCACAGTCTGCGACCTCATTCCTTAACTGGTCATATGACCTTGTACAAGAATGTTTTACATAATTCCAACAATACGATACCAAAATGGTATCTGGAAGCTCTGGGTGTTTATACAAGTATTTTAAATTTTTGTGAATATTGCGTTAAACATCATTTTTCCGGTTTTAAAAGATTGTTAAATAATGATGCTAAAGCAGATCAATTTATAGAAGCTGTTAAAAATGATACTTTAAGTACTTTTTTTGATACTAAATTATTCCAAGGTTTTGTATATGCTAAAAAACTGACCTTAGATCTAGAAAATATAAATAAAAATGACGTGACCAACCTTAAAAAGGTGGGTTATACTGATGGAGAAGTTTTGGAGATCAATCAGGTGGTGAGTTATTTTAATTATGTTAACCGAACAGTTGTTGGTTTGGGTGTAGGTTTAAAAGGTGATATTATAGGACTTTCACCTAATAACAGTGATGATCCAAATCAATGGAATCATCAATAATATATTAAAAATGAATACTGACGATCATATTTTTATCAAGGGGTTTAAGCATACCAAATACAAACAAACAGAATTTTCTACTTCAGAAATACTCAATAAAAGTGAATTTTTTTATCAATGGTTAAACAAACGAAGATCTGTAAGGGAATTTAGTGATAAAACTGTACCAAAGGAAGTTATTGAAAACATAATCAAAACTGCATCTACAGCTCCATCAGGCGCACATAAACAACCGTGGACATTTTGCGCTGTTTCCAATCCAGTCATTAAAAGTGAAATTAGAAAAGCCGCTGAACTGGAAGAAAAGGAGAGCTATCAAAACCGAATGAGTGATCAATGGTTAAAAGACCTGGAGCATTTAGGAACCGATATGAACAAACCCTTTTTAGAAATAGCTCCCTGGCTTATCATAGTATTTAAAAGAGTATTTGAATATGATAAAAATGGTAAAAAACATAATAATTATTATGTCAATGAGTCGGTTGGACTTGCTGGAGGCATACTCATTGCTGCGATTCATAATGCGGGTTTGGTTACTTTAACCCATACACCCAGCCCTATGCGTTTTTTAAGTAAAATTTTAGATCGTCCCGAAAATGAACGCCCTTTTTTATTATTACCGGTTGGATATGCTAAAACCCCTGTTTTTGTACCCGATCTTAAAAGAAAAAAATTAAATGAAATTGCTAAATTTTATGAATAGTCTTATGAATTAATTATCTATAAAACATTCAATTAAAAAATTATCTATTGCATCAGACATTAATGTATTAGATTGATTTCCTATCAATTCATTTACCTCAGCATGAGTATAGTCATTAGCGTCAATTTTTGTTGTCGTAATATTTTCTGATTTTAATTTGGCTATAAATTCATTTAATAAATCTTTCCTTTCTGGTTCTCCTCTTTCAACAAATAACCAACGATTGGTAATTATTGACGAATTATCCATTTGAAAATAAGGAGAGGCATCATCCTGTAAAGTTTTATCGTTGGTAAAAGCATTAATATATAAATCACTTTCTGACAATAAATCTATTGCTTTATCAATATTATATGCTTGGGTATCAAATGATCCAATTCCTTTTATATGAATCGGATTGATATTTAAATTTGAAAGTAAAGTTTGATTTGTACCTATTAGTGCAGCCAAATGCGCTCCGGCAGAATGACCAAGCACAACAATATTTGTTTTATCTCCACCATATAACTCAATATTATTATACACAAATTTCAGAGCATCAGCAATATCAATTATATGATCTGGATGTTTAATTCGGTTATCATCGGTTAAATCAAAAGGAAAAGGTGAGCGTCTATAATTAATACTTACAAAAATATAACCCAAATCTCTAAAAAAGGGAACTTTTAAGTCCATTTTATTAAGTTTATCACCAATAGACCAACCGCCACCATGAATCCAAATAACAACAGGTCGTAAATTATCGAAATCAGGAAGTGTATAAATATCCAAACTCGTTAAGTTTTTATCTATATTGGGTATTGTTTTATAAACAATAGTAGTATCTGTTAAAAATTCGATTTTATCATCGGCACTACTACAAGATACGGCTAATAACAAAGTAAATATAACGAATATCTTCATTTTCATAAATGCATAATTTATGATTTAGACAACATTTACTATAAAAGGTTTATTATAAAAAAAGAAACAAATTACAGTTTATAATGTTTCATGATCAATTTTTCATAAACATTATCAGGCAGGATTCGTTTTAAAACGATAGAAAATTTTTGCATAAAAGATCCTACTTTATAATGTATCTTAGGGTTTGACTTTTGAATAATTGTATAGATCTGTTCTGCCATTTCTTTTGGGTCACGCCCATTATCAACATGAGCATCCATTAGATCTAAATTCTTTTGATAGATAACAGCGTAAGCTGAATCTTTAAAAACAGGTGTATGATATCTTCCGGCCGCAATATTTGTTGCAAAATCACCGGGAGCCACATTGGTAATTCGAATTCCAAATTCTTTAACTTCCATTCTAATGGCTTCTGTGGCAATTTCCAGGGCACCTTTTGTAGCACAATAAATTCCCCGAAAGGGTAAACCCATATAACCGGCAATTGATGTAACATTAATGATCAAACCTGCTCTTTGTTTACGCATTTGAGGCAAAACAGCTTTCATCATTTCAATGGCACCGAAAAAGTTGGTTTCAAAAACATTTCGCATTTTATCGGTTGGTGTTTCTTCAATCGGGCCGGTAATTCCCATGCCGGCATTATTGATAAGAATATCAATCTTACCTTCTTTGTCAAGGATCAATTGTATTGTTTTTTGAATACTTTCAACACTATTAACATCTAACTGGATCAGATCAAAAGAAAAATCATTTTTTTCAGGTGTACGGCTTGTACCATAAACTTTAAACCCTTTTTGAATCAGAAATTCAGCAGTAACTTTACCAATTCCTGAAGATGCTCCGGTTATTAAAACTACTTTGTTCATAGTTACAAATATAAAATTTTTGAGTTCCCTTCCCTTGGGAAGGCTAGGATGGGCTACTAAATAAGATCCCGCAATGCTGCGGGATTAGCTCTACTAACAAATTTAAATTAGCTTTTCAAGCTTTTTTAAAATTGAGTTTCGCTAAAAAGGCAAGCTACCTGCATCACACCGCTACGACCTAATACCTTTGCTGCGTTCCCGCCCTGGAGGATTCAAAGGGAGCTGGTTGTGCAGGACTTGCCGGCTGCAAATTTACGACCCTTTTTTAATTTGACAATCATTTATTTTAATTTTTACGAAGTAATTTTGGTTATTATATGCCTCTTAAGCTTTTTTAATTATATTTGTTTTTAAATCTAAAAAATATCATTATGAATCAAATCGTGAGATCACAAGGAATAACATATGGTTTAATATTAGGATTTATCTTTGCACTATTCACTACTTATGGATATGCAATTGACATGTCATTTTTTACAAGTTGGTGGCTGATGCTCCTAAGTTTTTTAGCCATGCTCATTGTAGGTATATTGGCAATAACAAACTCAAAAAAATTGTTGGGGGGTTTTATATCTTTTAAAGATGCCTTTACAGCTTTTTTTATAACTGCTGCTTTAGGTTTGTTGATTTCGACGCTTATAGGAATATTAATTTTTAATGTTATCGACCCGGGCTCAAAAGAAATTTTAAAAGAACTAACGGTAGAAAAAACAGTAGAAATGATGGAACGCTTCAATGCACCGGAAGAAGTAATGGACGAAGCACTTGCAAAAATTGAGGAGACAGATTCTTTTTCAATTGGCTCTCAATTCAAAAACTACTTTATTGCACTTGCCATGTATGCTTTTATTGGTTTAATAGTTGCTTTAATTTTTAAAAAGAAAGATCCTTCATTAATCGAATAATAATAATTTATGGATATATCAGTAGTTATTCCATTACTTAATGAGGAAGAATCTTTAAATGAATTACACGATTGGATTGTAAAAGTTATGCAATCCAATCGTTATTCTTACGAGATCCTTTTTGTTGATGATGGTAGTACAGATAATTCATGGAATATCATTGAAGAATTATCTCAAAAAAATCCAAATGTTAAGGGATTAAAATTTAATTTCAATTACGGAAAATCTCAAGCGCTTAATGCTGCATTTAAAAAAGCTCAGGGAGATGTTGTGATCACAATGGATGCTGATCTACAAGATAATCCTGAAGAAATACCTGATCTTTATAATTTAGTAGCTAAAGAAAACCACGATCTTATATCAGGCTGGAAAAAGAAGCGATACGACTCAAAAATTCGCAAAAATATTCCATCAAAATTATTCAATGCTGTAGCGCGAAAAACATCGGGATTAAATTTACATGATTTTAATTGCGGATTAAAAGCCTACAAAAATGAGGTTGTAAAAAATATTGATGTAAATGGCGAAATGCACAGATATATTCCTGTTCTTGCCAAAAATGCAGGTTTTACAAAAATTGATGAAAAGGTTGTACAACATCAGGCAAGAAAATACGGTACCACAAAATTTGGTATGGATCGTTTTATCAATGGTTTTTTAGACCTAATCACTATCAATTTTTTGACAAAATACGGTAAAAGACCTATGCACCTTTTTGGTCTATTAGGTACATTTATGTTTATCATCGGATTTTTTGCTTCACTTTTTATTGGAATTTCAAAATTGGTTAAACTTTACAATAATGAACCAACAATATTAGTAACAAACAACCCGTGGTTCTATATCGCACTAGCTGCTATGATCATTGGTTCTCAATTATTTTTAGCCGGTTTTTTAGGCGAATTGATCTTACGTTCAAAACGCAGTGAAAAACGGTATAATATCAGTAAGAAAATTAATATGTAATCTGACTTGAGATTAAAACATTTTATAATTTATCATCTTTTTCTAACAAATCTTACAACCTATCATATAACTAAACCAATTTTTGACAATTAAGAAGTGTCATTTCAGTCTTTTCTTTCATTTTTTGAAGTTGCTTTAGTTTATTTATTAAATAAACTTCTTTGTTTTTAGTAATATATTTGGGGTTAAATCCAACATTTTTTTATACCAAAAAGATTATATTTGCATTACTAAACCCCAGATAAAATGGATACAAACGAAATACGCAACAAAGCCAAACAATGGTTACAAGAACCATTTGACAAAGAAACTCAGATTGAAATTAAAAAATTAATCGATGAAAATTCAAATGATCTAACGGACAGGTTTTATAAAAATATGGAATTTGGTACCGGTGGTATGCGAGGAATAATGGGTGCAGGAACCAATCGAATAAACAGATATACTTTAGGCAAAAACACACAGGGTATTTCAAACTATCTGACAAGAGAATTTCCAAATAAACAACTTAAAGTTGCTATAGCTTATGACTGCCGTCATAACAGTAAGTTATTTGCCAGAGCTTGTGCCGAGGTGTTTTCAGCAAACAATATATATGTATATTTATTTGAGGATCTACGTCCAACTCCTGAATTATCCTATGCAGTCAGAGAATTGAATTGTGATGCAGGAATCATTCTTACAGCATCACATAATCCTCCTGAATATAATGGATACAAAGTTTATTTTAATGATGGCGGACAAATTATTCCACCACAGGATGGTGAAATAATTAATGAGATCAATTCATTGGATTTTAGTGATATTAAATTTAAAGCAAATGATGAATTAATTGAAGTTATTGGTGAAGAAATTGATTCAAAATTTACAAAAGAAGCCGTTTTAAATTCGACTTCAGAAAGCACAAAAAACAGGAAAGATCTTAAAATTGTTTTTACTTCCTTACACGGAACTTCAATCACAATTATGCCAGAAGCTTTTAAGGAAGCTGGTTATACCGATGTTCATATAGTTGAGGAACAAAGAGAACCAAATGGTGATTTTCCTACAGTAGAATCTCCTAATCCGGAAG
>JAOZVI010000024.1 GCA_029938265.1 Flavobacteriaceae bacterium
ATCAATTGATTAGATGTTCTAGTTCAGTAGGTGCTAACTACAGAGCTGCTTGTAGAGCTAAATCAGGAAGGGATTTTTTAAATAAACTAAAAATCGTAGAAGAAGAACTAGATGAAACAATGTATTTCATTGAATTAATAATAGAAATTAAACCTGAATTGAAAAGTCTTTGGAAAAAATCATATGATGAATCTGAAGAATTATTAAAAATAATTGTAAAATCAATTGGCACAGTTAGAGCTAAAATCAAAAAATAGATTATTCGAATAAATTGAATAAATAAGACCATGGGCTACAAAAAACCATCATTTATAGAAAACATAGCAGAAAAAATTGGGATTATACCAGATCTGCACAAAGAAAATTATCAGAAATTTGATGGAGACATGCGTCAGTTCTCTGATGATGAAGTTGCGCAAATGTATCAGAATTTTCCTCCACCTGATAAGTGGGATGATTGGGTAGAATACAATCCAAAAGTCTGGCCTCGAAAAGAAAAGAAAACCTACCAAATTGTACCAACAACTTGTTTTAATTGTGAATCTGCTTGTGGTTTAACCGCATTTATCGATAAAGAAACTCAGGAGGTTAAAAAATTTGAAGGCAATCCTTACCACCCCGGAAGCAGAGGAAGAAATTGCGCAAAAGGTCCGGCAACTATTAATCAAATTACCGATCCTGATAGAATTTTATTCCCGCTTAAACGAAAAGGAAAACGCGGTGAGGGTAATTGGGAAAGAGTTTCATGGGATGAAGCTTTAGATACTATTGCTGCAAGAATTAGAAAAGCAATAAAAGAAGATCGGCATAATGAAATTGCCTATCATGTAGGAAGACCCGGAGCTGAAGGTTTTATGAATTGGATCTTACCTTCATGGGGTATTGACGGACATAATTCACATACCAATGTGTGTTCTTCCGGAGCCCGGTTTGGTTATAATTTATGGTATGGTTTTGACAGGCCTTCACCAGATCATTCTGAAGCAAAATTTATCTTGTTGATCTCTGCACATTTAGAATCAGGCCACTATTTTAATCCCCATGCGCAACGTATTATTGAAGGTAAAATGAAAGGTGCTAAGTTGGCAACTATGGATCCTCGTTTATCTAACACTGCCTCAATGAGCGATTATTGGATGCCTACTTATCCGGGTACAGAAGCAGCTGTTTTATTGGCTATGGCATTAATTATTTTGCAAGAAGGATTGTACAATAGAAAATATTTAGAAAACTGGACCAACTGGGAAGAATATTTAATAGCCCGTCACGCGGATAAAAAAATAACTTTTGAAAACTATATTGCTGCAATGATTGATGAATATGCAGCATATACTCCTGAATTTGCAGAAAATGAATCGGGTGTAAAAGCTGAAATGATTCGTGAAATTGCCATTAAAATCGGTGAAGCAGGTGAACGTTTTGCTTCACATAACTGGCGTAGTGCCGGAGCTTCTAATTTAGGTGGCTGGGCTGTAGCCAGAAATTTACATTTCCTTACAGTTCTAACTGGTGCTGTTGGTGCAAAAGGAGGTACCTCACCAAATTCCTGGAATAAATTTAAACCTCAGGTACATACCGCTCCAAAACCACAAAAAAAATGGAATGAATTACATTTCCCCAAAGAATATCCATTGGCATTTTTTGAAATGAGCCAATTACTTCCTCATTTATTAAAGGAAGGAAGAGGAAAAATGGACGTTTATTTTTCGAGGGTGTTTAATCCTATTTGGACCTATCCTGACGGGTTTACATGGATGGAAATGTTTATGGATGAAAGTAAATTTGGCCTACATACAGCCTTAACGCCAACATGGAATGAAACAGCTTTCTTTGCTGATTTTGTATTACCTATGGGCTTAGCTTCTGAAAGACACGACATCAATTCTTATGCAACTCATGGTGGCACCTGGGTAGCATTCCGTCAACCGGTTTTACGGGAAGCCGCCAGAAGAAATGGAAAACATATAACCTATACTTATGAAGTTAATCCAGGTGAAGTTTGGGAAGAAGATGAATTTTGGATAGAATTGAGCTGGAGAATTGATCCGGATGGAAGCATGGGAATTAAAAAACATTTTGAATCACCTTATCGAAAAGGTGAAAAAATTACCATTGAAGAATACTATCAATATATTTTCGAAAGAGTAAAAGGATTACCTGAAACTGCAAAAAAAGAAGGTTTAACCGAATTTCAATACATGGCAAAGTATGGTGCTTTTGAAATTGAAAAAGGTGAATCCTATAAAAAAAATGAAACTCCGTTAACTAAAGATCAGTTAAAAGGAACCGTAGTTGATAAAAAAACCGGTGTTATCCGTAAAAACGGAAAAGATATTGGTGTTATGGTTGAAGGAAAAGCTGTTGTAGGATTCCCTACCCCTTCCCGTAAAAACGAATTTTATTCCCAAACCATGGTCGATTGGAAATGGCCAGAATATGCTTTACCAACCTATATCAAAAGTCATATTCATAATGATGTATTAGACAAATCAAAAGGAGAATATGTTTTGGTACCTACTTTTAGATTACCAACTTTGATCCACTCCAGATCTGCCAATGCAAAATGGCTTGTTGAAATATCCAACAGAAATCCTATTTGGATGCATCCGGATGATGCGGCAAAATGGAATTTTAAAACCGGTGATCTGGTTAAAATGAATACTGATATAGGGTATTTTATTGATAAAGTTTGGGTTACTCAATCAATGAAACCTGGTGTTGTTGCCTGTTCGCATCATATTGGAAGATGGCGTAGAGAACAAGATAAAACCGGTAACAGGTGGGCAACCAATACTGTGAACATAGAAAATAATGAGCCCGGAAAATGGAAAATGAGTACGAAATCAGGTATAAAACCTTTCGAATCAAACGATAAAGATTCTAAGCGAATATTCTGGAAAGATGGCGGAGTACATCAAAATATTACTCATGCCGTTCACCCCGATCCAATTAGTGGAATGCATACCTGGCACCAACGTGTTAGAATTGAAAAGCCAGAACCGGATGAAAAATATGGTGATATTTTTGTAGATACCAACAGATCTCATGAAATATATAAAGAATGGTTGGCAATGACCAGACCAGCTCCGGGCCCAAATGGATTAAGAAGACCTTTGTGGTTTAAAAGAGCTTTTAAACCTGATGAATCTACTTATTATATAGATAAAGAAAAGTAATTATTGATAAAAACGTCATTCAAATTTAAACGAAATTCAGCAGACTTAGAATTACGAAAAGAATAAAAACATTAAAATATTTAGTAAAATTACGTAATGCATTACGTAATTTTGCGTTTAATAGATGCTACAGAGAATACTCCCTTTTTTGACTTGGCTACCCTTAGCAAAAAAATCATGGAAAGATGATCTAATTGCTGGAATTACGGGTACGATAATTGTTATTCCTCAGGCAGTTGCTTTTGCAATGATAGCCGGTTTACCCCCTGTTTATGGTTTTTATACTGCAATGATCACGCCTATTATTGCTGCATTATTTGGGTCTTCATACCATTTAATATCCGGTCCGACTACAGCAATATCAATAGTTGTTTTTACAACTATCAGTAAATTTGTTGATCCTACGAGTGATATTGAACAGTATGTTACGCTTACATTGGTCCTGACTTTTATGGCCGGAATAATTCAATTTGCCATGGGTTTTGCAAAAATGGGCAAATTGGTAAATTTTGTTTCTCATTCGGTTATCATTGGATTTACAGCAGGAGCAGGAATATTAATTGCAATTAAACAATTAAAATATGTTTTTGGCTTAGATGTTCCTCAAGGAAGTTCATTTTACGAAATAATAAAACATATCATCAGCAATATTTCTGAAACAAATTGGTATGTTTTTGGTGTTTCAATCGGAACAATGGCAATCGCTATTTTAGTAAAAAACTTTATCAAACCCCTGTCGAGATATTATATGTTAATTGCAATGGTTTTGGGAAGTTTTTTAGCAATTTTGCTTCGAGGTGAAGCTAATGGAATTGAAACCGTTGGAGAAATTCCATCAAATCTACCGCCTTTCAGAATGCCTCAACTCAATTTAACAAATATCAGAAATTTGAGTTCAGGTGCTATTACCGTTGCCCTTTTAGGATTAATTGAAGCCGTAGCCATTGCCCGTTCTATAGCGCTTTCAACATATCAAAGAATTGATGCAAATCAAGAATTTGAAGGGCAAGGTTTATCCAATATTGTAGCAAGTTTCTTTTCCAGTTATATGGGTTCAGGTTCATTTACCCGTTCTGGTGTTAATTATCAGGCAGGAGCAAAAACACCAATGTCAGCCATATTTGCAGCACTTTTCTTAATGATCGTTTTACTTTTGTTTTCAGATTATGCAGCCTATCTACCAAAAGCTGCAATGGGTGGTATTATTTTACTGGTTGGCTATAATTTAATCGATTTTCATCATATAAAACAGGTATTAAAAAGTAGTGGCCGCGAATTGATAGTTCTAAGCACAACCCTTTTTGGAACATTATTTATTGAATTAGAAACCGCCTTATTTTTAGGTATTGCACTATCATTATTCTTCTATTTAGAAAGAACTGCCAAACCAAATATCGCCGTTTTAGGATCTTCTAAAACTCATCGATTTATAAATATTTTAAGAGATACTAACGCAAAAGAATGCCCTCAGCTTAGAATTGTACGTATTGATGGTTCTATCTATTTTGGCGCATTAGAGGTTGTATCAGATTTTTTTAATAATTTATATGATGAAGACAATATTAAACATGTATTAGTGATTGCTAATGGAATTAATTTTATAGATCTTGCCGGAGCTACCTGGATAACTCACGAAGCTGAAAAATGGCAAATGAGAGGTGGTGGGATTTACTTTAGCGGATTAAAAATTGTTAGTCAGCAAATTCTTAAAAAAGGTGGATTTAGAGATCAAATTGGTTTAGAAAATTTTTATCTGGATAAAAAAACTGCTATCGAAGAAATCTACAAAAAACTGGATAAAAATTTGTGTGCTACTTGTAAAGTAAATGTTTTTGATGAATGCATTTCTTAGAATTCCTTTTAACTTAAAAATTATATTTTTGTATATTTATAATTCAATATGAATTTTAAATCTTACTTTCCAATATTTGATTGGCTTCCTTCCTATCAAAGAAACTGGCTCAAATCAGATGCTTTAGCTGGCATAACTATTGGCGTGATGCTAATTCCTCAAGGAATTGCCTATGCGATCATCGCCGGTTTACCTCCAATTTATGGTTTATATACTGCTCTAATTCCACAAATTGTATACGCAATCTTCGGAACTTCCCGCCAGTTATCTGTTGGTCCGGCCGCAATGGATTCATTAATTGTAGCATCAGGAATAAGTACTCTATCAGCTGTTGGGACAGAAAATTTTATTGCCTTAGCAATCGCCCTGGCCTTTTTAGTCGGTTTTTTTCAGTTTTTGTTTGGAATCTTTAAACTCGGTTTTTTGGTAAATTTTTTATCCAGACCTGTAATAAGCGGCTTTACAACCGGTTCAGCAATAATAATAGCTGTAAATCAAATTGGTAATTTGCTGGGTGCAAATATTAAAAGAAGTAACCACCTACAATCGTTGATAGGTGATGTTTTTAATGAGATCAGTAACATTAATTATTTAACTTTTTTTATCGGTCTTTTTTCAATATTGATCATCATTCTATTTAAAAAATATGTTAAAAAAATCCCTGCTTCTTTGATCGTTGTGATCTTTGGCGTTTTATTTTCATTTATTTTTGACTTCCAAAGTTATGGAACAGAAATTATTGGAAAGATTCCAAAAGGTTTACCTTCATTCGAAATTCCTGTTCTCGATAAAACAATAATTTCTGAATTGCTTACATTATCTATTACATTAGCATTTATTGGTTTTTTAGAAGCCATTTCAATTGGAAAATCAATAGAAGTTAAACACAATAGTTATGAAGTTAAACCAAACCAGGAATTAATTGCTTTAGGATTGGGTAATATGATTGGATCTTTTTTTCAAACTTATCCGGCTACAGGAGGTTTTGCAAGAACGGCGGTAAATGATCAATCCGGAGCAAAAACTCCTTTATCATCATTATTTGCAGCACTTATTATCTTATTAACGCTGTTATTTTTAACGCCATTATTTTATTATCTGCCTAAAGCCATTTTGGCTGCAATAATTTTAGTCGCTGCTTATGGACTATTAGATTTTAAAATGCCGAAAAATTTATTGAATTACAATTATTTAGATCTGATAATACTGAATACAACATTGTTAATGACTATCTTTTTTGGAATAACACAAGGTATATTGATAGGTGTTATACTATCAATAATAATGTTGATCTTTAAATCAACAAAACCTCATATGGCAGTTTTAGGTAATGTACCCAAAACTCATTTTTATAGAAATATAGATCGGTTTAAAGATGTTATTATAAAAGATGAAATTCTGATCGTTCGTTTTGATGCCCAACTTTATTTTGCCAACACCTCTTACTTTAAAGAAAAACTTAAAAAATTAGCAAAAGAAAAAGGAAAAGATCTAAAGCTCATCATTATTGATTGTGAGAGCATTAATGCTTTAGACAGTAGTGCCGTATATGCTTTAGATGAAATTTATAATTATTTTAATGATCTGGGTATTAGTATTGCGTTAACTGGAGTTAAAGGACTGGTGAGAGACGCATTAGCTAAATCAGGATTGATGAAAAAAATTAAATATGATCACTGCTTTATGAGTATTCAAGGAGCAATTGATTGCTATGATCAACTGTGTTTTAGCAATCAAAAAAAATATTCTCATCAAGAATATATCAAACAGATTAACCGATAATAAAATTTTTATGTAACTTACATTGCGTGTGTTAATATTCGAATAATTATTTTTTAGTTAATATGAAATAAATCTAATTTAAAAATCATATAAATATCATGAAAGTAGAACAATTATATACAGGATGTCTGGCAGAAATGGCTTATTATATTGAGTCAAACGGTGAAGCTGCAATCATTGATCCTCTAAGAGAAACTGAACCATATATTAGAATGGCTGAGGCAGACAAAGCTAAAATCAAATATATCTTTTTAACACATTTTCATGCTGATTTTGTTTCTGGTCAATATGATCTTGCTCAAAAAACTGGTGCAACTATCGTTTTTGGTCCTGGTGCTGAAGCTGAATATGAAATCTATAATGGTAAAGATGATGAAGATTTTAAAATTGGGGATATTACAATCCGACTATTACATACACCTGGACATACAATGGAATCTGCTTCCTATCTGTTAGTTGACAAAGATGGTAATACACCCTATTTATTTAGTGGAGATGCACTGTTTATTGGTGATGTTGGTCGTCCTGACCTAGCTGTAAAATCAGGAAGTATTACACAAGAAGACCTGGCCGGATTTCTATTTGATTCTTTACGCAACAAAATAATGCCTTTACCAGATGATATTATTGTTTATCCAAATCACGGTGCCGGTTCTGCTTGTGGAAAAAACATGAGTTCTGAAACTTTTGACACTTTAGGAAATCAAAAGAAAACCAATTATGCCTTACGGGCAGATATGACAAGAGAAGAATTTATTGAAGAAGTAACAACCGGTTTAAAAACTCCTCCTCAATATTTTCCAAACAATGTTCGTATGAACAAGTCCATAAATACTAGTATTGATGAAGTTATTCATAAAGGTTCAACACCCTTAGATGCAGCTACTTTTCACGAATTGAGTGAACAAAAAGACATTTTAGTTATCGATACCCGCTCAAAAGAATCTTATACTGAAGAAGGTACGGTTCCCGGTGCCTGGTATATTGGTTTGGATGGTAATTTTGCACCTTATGTTGGTGCATTAATAAAAGATATTGCTCAAAAAATTATTTTTATTGCCGAAGATGAAACACGTGTAAATGAAATTCCCATCCGTTTTTCAAGAGTTGGTTATGACAATACCTTAGGCTATCTATTTGGTGGGTTAAAAAACTGGATAGATCATGGATATAAAGTTGATAAAATCGGCTCAATATCAGGTTATGAATTTTGGGAGAGATTAAAAGCCGGAAATATTGAAAAACCTTTAGATGTTAGAAAAGAATCTGAATATGTTTCGCAACATGTTATAGGTGTCGAAAATTTTCCTCTTGATTTTATACATTCAAATTTTGCTGAGATCGATCCTGAAAAAGAATATGTTATATACTGTGAAACAGGTTACCGTTCTTTAATTGCAGCTTCAATTTTTCAAGCAAATGGTGTTAAGAATGTAATCGATGTCAGGGGTGGTTATGATGATATAATTGAAACTGAAGCTCCAGTTTCTGAATATGTTTGTCCAACTACTTTACTGTAATAAAAATAATTATTCTTAAAAAAAGGGTTTTAATACCCTTTTTTTTATTTTTGCAATCTAAGTAATTTCTACAAAATGAAATCTTTACAGATAAAAATTATTTTTTTACTCGTTTTAAATTTAGGTTTTTTGAGTTGTGCTCAAAACTCAAATGCTAAAGATGATGTAGATACAATAGAACTAAAAGAAAATGTTGTTGCTTTTATTTCCCCTGTTGAATTAAATTCAAGAAATAAAAATATCCAATTGATCGATATTAGAACACCAAATGAATTTTTTAATGGTTATATTGAAAATGCAAAAAACATTGATGTATACAATCCAAATTTTAAAAATGAAATTAGTAAATTGGATAAAACCAAAGAATTATATATCTATTGTCGTAGTGGTAATCGAACAGGAAAAATATCAAAACAATTAGAAGCTTTGGGTTTTATAAAAGTTTATGATCTCAAAGGCGGTATCAATAATTGGAAAAAAAATAATCTAGAATTAATAAAATAATTTAAATTTCTTATTATGTATAAATTTGTATTAATAATCGTATCAATTACTGTTTTAAGTAGTTGTTCAAAATCGTTATCAAAAAAAGAGGTTGAACAATATACTATTCAAGGTAAAGAAATTGCTCAGGCAACAGCTAAAAAATTAGGTGGCACTTTAGTTGAAAAAATGAAAGATGGTGGTGTAAAAGATGCTGTTCCTTTTTGTAATGCTGAAGCAATTAATCTTACTAAAGAAATGTCTGATAATTTTAATGTTTCTATTAAAAGGACATCTCATAGATTAAGAAATGGAGAAAATAAGCCTAATGAAGAAGAAAATAATATTATCAATAATTATAACAAATTATTTTCTGAAGGTAAAAAACTAAAGCCAATTGCCCAACTTGATCAATCAGGAAAACCACACTTTTATGCACCAATTCTTTTACAAAAAAAGTGTCTGGCCTGTCATGGTGAAATCGGTGTTGATATAACCAAAAAATCCGATTCTATCATTAGATCTTATTACCCAAAAGATTTGGCAACAGGATTTAAAGAAGATGATATAAGAGGTATTTGGAGTATTAGTTTTAACGAATAAAAAGATTATTTCTTCTAACAAAACATCTTTAATGTAACTTAAGTAACGTTAGAGATGTTTTTTTTTATATTACATTTGAGATATTAATCATATAATAATAAGATCAATGGCAAAAGTAGTCGTATTAGGAGCTGGAGTTTCAGGTCATACCGCAGTAACCTATTTAAAAAAGTACTTGGGTAAAAATCATGAAATCGTGATTATTTCACCTAACAGTAATTACCAATGGGTACCTTCAAATATCTGGGTTGGAGTTGGTTTAATGAAACCTGATCAGGTAAAATTCAAATTAGCACCTGTCTATAAAAAATTGGGTATAATTTATAAACAAGCTTTGGCGCTTTCAATACATCCTGAAGGTAATAATAATTCAGAAAAAGGATTTGTTACCATTAAATATGTAGATGGTGATAAAAAAAATCAAGAAGAGAAAATTGATTATGATTACCTTGTTAACGCTACCGGACCAAAATTAAATTTTAAAGCTACTGAAGGGTTAGGTCCTGATAAATTTACAAATTCAGTATGTACTTATGACCATGCTGCCCACTCATGGAAAAATCTTCAGAAAGCATTTAAAAAAATGGAAAATGGAGAAAAGCAAACTTTTTTAATTGGTACCGGACATCCATTAGCAACTTGCCAGGGTGCAGCTTTTGAATATGTTTTAAATATCGCTTTTGAAATTGGGAAAAGAAAACTTTCTGAATTAGCAGATATTTGGTGGATCTCTAACGAATATGAGTTAGGTGATTTTGGAATGGGTGGAGCCTTTGTAAAAAGAAATGGTTATATCACACCAACCAGTATTTTTACAGAATCAATTTTAAAAGAATACGGTATAAGATGGATTAAAAGAGCTGGCGTTCAAAAAGTAGAAAAAGGCAAAGCATATTATGAAGATTTACATGGTGAATTTCATACTAAAGAATTCGATTTTGCCATGTTAATACCTGGTTTTGCAGGTTCAGGAATGAAAGCTTTCGACAAACAAGACAAAGATATTTCTTCTAAAATATTTGCTGCGAATACTATGATGAAAGTTGATGCTGATTATACACCAAAACCTTATGAAGAATGGAAAGCTTCCGATTGGCCATTAATCTATCAAAGTCCTGAATACGATAATTTATATGCTGCGGGAATAGCATTTGCGCCACCACATACCATGTCAAAACCAATGGAGAGTCCAAATGGTACAAAAATATTTCCTACACCACCAAGAACCGGAATGCCATCAGGTGTAATTGGTAAAATAGTTGCTGAAAATATTGCTCATCAGATAAAAACCGGAAAGAAAGACCATCCACACAAAGCATCAATGGCAAAAATGGGTGCTGCATGCATCGTTTCTGCCGGATATGGTATTTTTAGAGGTCAGGCTGCTGTTATGACCGTTAGACCAATTGTTCAGGATTGGGAAAAATATCCCAAATGGGGTCGTAGTATTCATGATACTGTAGGTGTAGTGGGATCGGCTGGTCATTGGATGAAATTGTTTATGCACTATATGTTTTTATACAAAGCAAAAGCAAAACCTTTTTGGTGGTTAATTCCTGAATAACCAATAAAAATCTGCATTGAATTAAAATATTAAATTTATTCAAAATGAAAAAAAGTAAAAAAGCAAGCATCCCATATAGCAACATGTATTATGCTACACAGCCCGGAAAAATGGTTCGGTTTTTTAGAGTTTGCATCATAAATCAAATCTATCAATTCATCAGATTGAATTTAAAAATTATGAGAATTGTTGTAGGGGGACATTCATAATTTTAATCTTTTTAGTATAAGATATTTTCTTTTTTGTTATTTTTGTTACATAACAGAATAAACCAATAACAAAAATGATTATATGAATACTACTATAGAAATTTTAAACTTAAAATGTCACGGTTGTGCAAACACTGTTAAAAAAGGGTTATTGAATATTGAAGGCATTGATGAAGTTGATGTTGATCTTGAAAACTCAAAAGTAATTGTTCCTACCAATGATGAACAGGTCATAGAAAAAGTAAGAGCCAAACTGTCAAAAATGGGATATCCTGAACTTGGTGACGCTAACACAATGCTTCATAAAGCAAAATCTTTTGTGAGTTGTGCCTCAGGCAGAATGACCTTAGAAACTGAATAATTATGGCAAGTTTTAATCAGATCATTAATCAAGAAACTCCGGTTCTCGTTGATTTTAAAGCAGATTGGTGTGCTCCCTGCAAAATGATGACACCTATCCTAAAGCAAGTAAAACAACATTTTAAAGATCAAGTTAAAATTGTTAAAATTGATATCGATAAAAGTCCGGCTGTTGCTCAAAAATTTGATATTCGTGGAGTTCCAACTACCATTCTATTTAAAAATGGCAAAAATGTTTGGAGGCAATCCGGAGTTATTCAAGCCAATCAAATCATATCCGTTATTAATAACCATCTATAAATAAATTATTCCGTAAAATATAACTGTCTTTTTAACCAAAAAAGTATGAAAGTTGCTGAGCTAATAAAAAGAGATTTTCCGGGATTAGCCGCTTCGCCAGAACTACTTCAGGAAATTTCAAAAATAGGAATTCTACAAACTTTTAAAAAAGACAGCTTTAAACGATCGTAAAATTATTAAAAAATCTCATCAGGAAATTGCAAATGAATTGGGTTCATCAAGAGAGGTCATATCCAGATTGTTAAAAAAACTGGAAAAAGATGGTAAAGTTTTATTAGCTTTAAAAAAAATCGAAATTCTTTAGCTTTTAAAATGTTGTGACTATTGTTACATGTTTTTTTAAAATAATTATATAATTTTGATTTAAAATAAACCCTTTAATATTTATTATTATGAAAAAAAATGTAGGTACCCTTGACACAGTTATTAGAACAATTCTGGCAGTAGTAGCATTTTACATTGCATACTTACCCGAAGTAAATCCTCCGTGGAATTATGTACTTTATGCTATAGGTAGTATTTTTATTGTTACCGGAGTTTTAGGTAAATGTCCTATTTATAGTGTTTTGGGAATTAATTCTTGTAAGACCAAAAATGAGTAAAAAAATTAACCTTAATATCTATCATTATGAAAAAAAATGTAGGAAATATCGACAAAATTGTCAGAATAATTATTGCAATTGTAGCGTTTTACATTGCTTATACTACTGTGGTTAGCCCATGGAATTATGTGCTTTATGCAGTAGGTGGAATTATGGTTGTAACATCATTATTTAGCTGTTGCCCATTATTTAGTATTTTCGGAATTAACACCTGTAAAATAAAAGAACAATAAAATTATTTTGAAGAATACTTATAATGCCCTTTAATTTTATAAGGGCATTTATTATTCTAAAATCGTAAAGTAAACCCTAGTAAAAAGTTTATCTCTGCTTGTGGGTAAAATCCTGATCCTTCAATTGTGATTGTTTCTCCGGGACTTGTCCAGGTGTCATCATAAGTATAAAAATACCCATTAGATACATATTTTTTATTGAATATATTATTGATCAATCCGTTAAATACAATAGATCTAAATATTGGTATATCATTAATTTCATATGATACATTTAGATCATTCACAAAATAACTATCCAATATAGAAGCATCGCTATCAATGTTCCCCATATATTGCGCTCCAACGAATTTAGATAAAAAATTAATTTGAAAGTTGTGCATTGGTTGATATGAAATAATATTTCCAACAATAATATTTGGTGAATATGATATGTTGGTGTCGCCTAAAGACACTAAATCACCATCGATTGAAGCTTTAAAATCTTTATTTTTATTACTGCTTAAAGCTATATTTGGAATGATGCTCCATTGATTAGAAATTAAAATATTTGCATCAATTTCTAAGCCAAAACGGTAACTTTCACCACTGGTTCTTCTTATTGGATTACCTACATCATCTATTTTTCCTGTTAAAACCAATTGATCTTTATAATACATATAATATGCATTTGTACTGATCTTTATTTTTCCGGTATTGAATCGCCATCCCAGTTCAAAATCATTTAATACTTCCGGTTTGCTTACGCCATTTTCAAAATCATTTCTGTTGGGCTCTTTGTTTGCTCTTGCATATGAAGTGTATAAATGATGTTGGCTATCAATTGTATAGGTCAAGCCAAATTTAGGATTAAAAAAGCTGTATTTCTCATCAACATCAATAGGAACTCTGTCAGAAGTTAAACCTGAAGTTTCGTAAATAACAAATCTTTCCTGTAAATCACCAAAGAAACTCCAGTTTTCGTTTAAATTATAAGTAGCTTTTGCGAATATATTGAAATCGTTTTTTTTACTGTTTCCAGAATAATATTGATCTCTAATTTGAGAACCACCCGTATATTGCGCCCAAATAACTTCTCCAAAATGATCACCATCATAATGACTGTATGAGCTACCAAAGATCACATCAAATTTATCTTTCGTGTAATTTGCATTTGCATTAAAAACATAAAAATCATTATCCAGCCAACGCCTTCTAATCAAATCAGTTGTGTTGATAACCTCACCTCCTATTTCTATTGGAATGAAATCATAATCTTCAAAATCCTGATCTTCTTTATATTGTTCAAAAAATCCTTTTCCATGTGTATAATTCAGTCCGATATTTGTAGTCCAAAAATCATTAAATTTCTGATTCCAATGAAATTGAAAATGATCTTGTTTGTAATTATCAACTTCATTTTCATAAAATTGTATATTTCCTTCATCATCTGTATAAATACCGGCATAATTAAATGTCCTGTCGTTTTTTAATTTTTCTTCATCAATACCATACCAGGCTTGATAAGTTATTTCATGGCCACCAAAAGCCAATGCTTTGATCAAAGTTTTTTCATCTCTATAAGCTGCCTGTAAAAAATATGATTTTAAATCAGCTGCAGCTCTGTCTATATAACCATCAGAAGAGATCAAAGATAATCTACCGGCAATTTCTATATGATCATTGAGTAAACCTGTACTAAATTTCACATTATTTTTAAATGTATTATACGAACCAAAACTACTTGAAATTTCACCAAAGGCATCTTTTGAGACAGCATCAGTTAAAATATTTAAACTAGCACCAAAAGCACCTGAACCATTTGTAGATGTTCCTACACCTCTCTGCAGTTGTAAGTTTTGTACCGAAGAAGCAAAATCGGGCAAATTTACCCAAAAAGTACCCTGAGATTCTGAATCATTAAATGCAATTCCGTTAATGGTAACATTAACTCTGGTAGCATCACTACCCCTTACTCTAATTCCGGTATAACCTACTCCGGCACCAGCATCACTTGTGGTAACTACAGAAGGTAGATAATTTAATAATATCGGTATATCCTGTGCCAGATTTCGCGGTTCAATATCTTTTGATTCAACAATAGTCTGGGCAAATGGTGCTTTTTTATCAGCACGCACAGCTTTAACAATTATTTCTTCAAGGTTAACTGTATCCGGTAAATTAAAACTCTCCTGAGCCCTAACCAAAAACCCGCCAATCAAAAGAAAAAATACTAAAATTTTATGTTTCATGTTTTTACCCTTATTATAAAATTTAAAAAGTCTTTTGGGGTAAAATTTGAGAAGTTATCCCTTAACAGCATTACCTGTTCAGGTTCAACGGGTGTATTCTCAGCTGGTTTTAACCGGCACCCCTTTAAAGATTTTGCAAAGATATGAAATGTTTTTTTAACACAAAGACTGGTTTTTAATTTAATCCAAATTGGGTTTTCGTCTCAATGCTTTTTTATAGGCTTGCTTTTTCTTTCTTTCCAATCTTTTTTTTATAGAAGATATATTTGGTTTGGTCGCCTTTCTTTCTTTTGGAACTACTAATCCTCTATGGATAATCTTTAAAAAACGATCGGTTACAGTTTCTTTGTTTTTATGCTGACTTCTACTTTCATCCGAAAATATAATTATATAATTTTCTTTAGTAAGTTTATTTTTAAGATTTTTAAAAAGGATTAGTTTTTCTTCTTCTGTAAAAGCTTTTGAATTTTCAAGATCAAATACCAACTGGACTTTTGAAGATACTTTATTGGCATGTTGCCCTCCGGGACCCGAAGATCTAGATGCTGTATATTTAAGTTCTGCATTTATTATTTCTTGATTCAATGTTGTTTTATTATCTATTAAAATTGATTGCTGTAGGACAATTACAATTTCTTAGAAAATGAATCTAATCCTTTTTTATTCTTTAAAATAAAATCGATTTCTTTAATAGCTTTATCCAATCTCTTTTTTACACTCCCTTTTAAGGTAATATAAGGACGGTTGTGTGATTTTAACGCTTTTTCAAATGCATCAAACATATCTTGTCTTTGCTCGGGACGATCACGCAGATCATCCGCCTCCCAAGGTGTATCAATATAAGTTAAAAGATAAAGGTCGTATTTATTTTCTAGCGCAGCTTTATCTAGTTCTGGTTCAACAAATCCGCCGTAATATTCTTCAGAATAAACTTTTGTTTCCAAAAGATCAGTATCACAAATTAAAACTCTATCTGCTTTTTTTGACAATTCATTTTCTAAATCCATTTGCCCGATTGCAATTGGAATCAAATCGTCATGTTCACATGTTATTCGTTCGTTATTCCATTTATTCTGTAAATATTCACGAGCAAATTCAGCTACCCAAACAGTATTATAATGTCTGGCTAATAATTCTGATAAAGTTGTTTTTCCTGTAGATTCAGGGCCGAACAAAACAATTTTTACGAGATTTGCGGGCTTTTGTTTAGGTATTTTTTCCATGCTAAATATCCAAATATTGCAATAAAAGTAAATCCAAGATACTGAAAAGCAGTAAATGCCAATCCTTTGTACAAATATAAAGGTACAGAAATTATATCACCAATGATCCAATATATCCAGTTTTCAATTTTCCTTTTGGCCATTAACCACATACCAACAAAGAAAACTGCAGTTGTTATTGTATCTACATAAGCCGTCCAACTTGTCCATTTATCAAAATACTGATAAACCAAAATAACAAATAAAATTGTTGTAAAGAATATAAAAACCGACTGAATGTTTTCCTTTTTTGTAGTTCTACTTATTGGAGTCACATGAGTTGGATCTACTTTACGTGTCCAAATATACCAACCGTAAACACTCATAGCAAAATAATAACCATTGATCATCATGTCGCCCAATAACCCCCATTTTAACAGTAGATAAACAAAAATTGATGTGCTAATCATTCCTGTTGGGAAAACGAGAATATTATTCTGTTTAGAAAACCAAACCGATAAAAATCCGAAAATAACAGCAACAATTTCCAAAACAATATCAATGGTTTCATAACTCTGATATTGTTCAAAAAGAGAATTAATAACTTGGATCATGATAACTACGGTCGTCTGTTACAATTTTAAGCATAAAAACACAATTTTTTTCATTGATTAAAGCTTCGTTAATATTTGAATTTATTAACTCCATCACTTCTAGATACTCTCCAAAGATCTGAGTGCTCAAACCATTTTCTTCAGTATGAAATTTTGAATTTCTAAGTATTTTGATAAACTCCTTAATTGGTGTTTCAAAATCTTTATGTAAAGGATACATTGAGATGTCAATTGATACTTTCATCTTTTAAAATTTTATTTAAACTTTGATTATTTTCTTCAAAAGCTGTTCCAACAACTATCAGATCAGCACCGTTATAATAGATTTCTTCCAATTGTTTATTTGTTCGGATACCTCCCCCAACAATTAATGGAATATTGATATTTTCTTTTACAGCTCTTACAATTTCCGGTTTAACCGAATCTTTAGCACCACTACCGGCTTCGAGATAGATCAACTTATTTCCCAGATGCATTCCAGCACAGGAAGTTTGTACTATTTCATTAATATTTCTTTGAGAAATCGGTTGCGTTTTACTAACTCTTTGTACGGCTGTTTCTACTCCTCCATCTACCAAAATATAGCCAGTGGGAATAATTTCTAAATTAGAATTTTTTAAAAGGGGAACTGATTTTATCTGTTGCTCGATCAAATATTCAGGATTTCTTCCAGAAAGTAATGAAAGAAATAAAACTGCATCGGCATTTTTTGTAATTTGACTATAATCTCCCGGGAATAAAACCAAAGGTATTTTAGTAATTTTTTTTAGCTCTTTTACAAATCTATCCGTAATTCCGTTTTTAACTGTGCTTCCGCCAACAAAAATAAAATCAACTTTACTTTGATTAATATTTATGACCGTTTCTGAAACTTGAGACAGATCCAGTTTATCCGGATCTAACAAAACAGCAAGTAATTTTTTGCCTTTAAGTTTTGCAGATAATATTTTATTATAAATTATATTCACTTTTTACCTTTTACTTTTACCTTATTACCTTTAACTTTTTACTTGGAAGTGCATAAACCAATGTAAATCCTTCTTCAAAAAAAGTAAAAAAAATCTTATAATATTTTTTCCATTCATTAAAAATTACCCTGCCTGAAGAACTGTGATCAGCAAATAAAAAAGGATCTATTGCTATATGGTTGTGAAAACTAAGTCCCCCGTAAGGATATATTTTATACATAGATTCTTTTGCTCCCCATACAACCGTTAGCTGTTTTACAATATCTTCATCAGACAAAGAATCTACTGTTGTGTTTACAAACCTGTTTTGTATTTTAACGATTTTTGATCTGTTTTTTTCTATGTCAACCCCAACTACATTATCACTAATAATAATTCCTGAAAATTGAAAAGAGTGTGTTATTGAAATATGCTTTCCATCCTTCAAAAGCGGTTTTCCATATTCATTATAATACAGATCAAAATCGTTATAACCCGCAATTTTAAGTAAATGACGAACACTTAAAAATCCTTTTTGGTGTACCTCAGATCTCATTCCACTTAAGCGCTTTTTACTTCGCTCATTTAATGAAATATCATCGATTAGGTCTTTATAGGATTCTTCAATTTTCCAAACTAGAATTTTGGTATTTTCATTGTGCTGTATTGTTTTATATAGAGGCATTATAAATTCAAAGGTATTTTGTATTTTTGCAAATTCAAAAAACAAATATAATTAATATGAGTTCAGAAACATCAACATATGTAAAATTTAAGGTAAAAGATATAAATCTTGCCGAATGGGGTAGAAAAGAAATGCATTTAGCCGAAGCAGAAATGCCGGGTTTAATGAGTTTAAGAGAGGAATACGGAGATGAAAAACCACTTAAGGGTGCAAGAATTGCCGGATGTTTACACATGACCATTCAAACCGCAGTATTGATTGAAACACTAATTGAGTTAGGTGCTGAAATAACTTGGAGTTCATGTAATATTTTTTCTACACAAGACCAGGCTGCCGCTGCAATTGCCGCTGCAGGAATTTCGGTTTATGCCTGGAAAGGGATGAATGAAGAAGAATTTGACTGGTGTATAGAACAAACTTTATTTTTTGGAGAAGAGCAAAAACCATTAAATATGATCCTGGATGATGGTGGTGATCTGACCAATATGGTTTTAGATAAATATCCAGAATTGGTTAGTGGAGTTAGAGGAATTTCTGAGGAAACAACTACAGGAGTTCACAGACTTTATGACAGAATGAAGGGAGGAACTTTACCTGTACCGGTTATTAATGTTAACGATTCAGTAACCAAATCAAAATTTGACAATAAATACGGTTGTAGAGAAAGTGCTGTTGATGCCGTAAGAAGAGCTACAGATATTATGCTTGCCGGTAAAGTTGTTGTTGTTGCCGGTTATGGTGATGTTGGTAAAGGATCTGCTGCTTCTTTTAAAGGAACCGGTGCCAGAGTAATTGTTACTGAAATTGATCCTATTTGTGCTTTACAAGCTGCAATGGAAGGATTTGAAGTAAGAAAAATGGACAATGTTATCAATAAAGCTGATATAGTAATTACGGCAACAGGAAATAAAAATATTATTCAGGAAAAACATTTTAGAGCATTAAAAGACAAAGCCATTGTTTGTAATATTGGTCATTTTGATAATGAAATTGATATGGCCTGGTTGAATGATAATTATGGTGATACTAAAATTGAGATCAAACCTCAGGTTGATCAATATAATATTGATGGTAAAGAAATAATTTTATTAGCTGAAGGAAGATTGGTTAATCTAGGCTGTGCTACAGGACATCCAAGTTTTGTGATGAGCAATTCATTTACAAACCAAACTCTTGCTCAAATTGAATTGTGGAATTATCCTGAAAAATATGAAAATAAAGTTTATATGTTACCCAAGCATTTAGATGAAAAAGTTGCCCGTTTACATTTAGAAAAAATTGGTGTAGAATTAGATGAATTAACTGAAGAACAAGCTAAATATATTGGTGTTACAGTTGAAGGTCCTTTTAAACCAGATTATTACAGATATTAATTATTTACAAAAATTATTTTCTTACAAATAGGTATCGGAAACCAGTTCAAGGAAATATATAAGAAACAGTATAAAATAAAATGATTTTGAAAGCAATATTCCTTTGCTGGTTTTAAAAGGAATGTCGTAATTCGTTTTTTAAAATTGGGGCTATAGCTCAGTTGGCTAGAGTGCTTGACTGGCAGTCAAGAGGTCCGGGGTTCGAATCCCCGTAGCTCCACCCAGTAACCACAAGGCTTACAAGAAATTGTAAGTCTTTTTTATTCCCCTTGGGCACAACATAGGTACAACATTTTTTTCGCTTCTCTTTTCTTTTTTTGAGGATTTTTTCGTTTCTGTTTTGGGAAAGAATATTTAATACAAAAAACCGAATAACCAAAGCGGAATAGTATCTCTATACCCGTGTTCAATATCGTCAGCTACAACATAAGCATTGTCAATTCCTGTAATTTGATTTTTTGTCTTGCTTTTTCCGCCAATTTCAAAAGTATATTTGTTGTCAATATAAAAATCCCCCTTAGGTATTGAATTTATTTTGTGATTCAAAATTAATTGATTCATGAAAAATGTTTCTCTTATCGTGCCTTTTGATAATTTATTATTTGTATTTAATGCAAATAGCAATGCTGTATTGTTCAAGTAAATTTTATCTGGCTTTGTTAAATGACCTGTGGGTGCTCCTTTTTGTCTAATTCCTGAAATTAAATTCGCTCTATTTAGTAAATCCAGTAATCGTAATAAAACATCTCTACTTATATTTGTCTTTCTACTTAATTCTGAAATATTTATTTTAAAGGGTACACTATCAGCTATTAGAGTAATTAACTTCCTAAGTTTATCCGTAGTTTGGTAAGTGATATTTTCAATTGAGGGTAGATCATTTTCAATAATCACATTAATTGTATTTATTAGACGGTTGTAATACTGCCCCTTTGATTCAATAAAAAAAGGATATACACCTTTTTCTAAATATTCTCTAAATTTAGGGAGTATACTTATCCCTGTTGTAATATCATGAGTTAATTTATGATGTTCATTAATTATTCTTTCAATAGATAATTCTTTAAATTCGTGTTTGGTAGTTAAGTTTAGATACTCTCTGAATGATAATTCATGTAATTTATACATTGCAGCTCTTCGGCTTAAATCTGCATCAGCCTTGTGTAATTGTAGGGCTGAAGATCCGGAAAATACAATTTTTAAATCTGAATATGTATCATATAGGTTCTTTATTTCTATAGACCAAGTTTTATATTTATGTACTTCGTCTATAAATAAAGCTCTACCACCATTTATATAAAAATCTTCAGCTAATTCAAACAAACGATGATTTGTAAAGTAAAAATCATCCATTGAAATATACAATGCATCATACGAATTACCAAAAGTGTTTTTGATATACTGCAATATTAAAGTTGTTTTGCCGGTTCCTCTTGCTCCAGTAATACCAATCAACCTATCTTCCCATTGAATTTCGTCATATAGATAGCGAATAAAATTGGTACTAATATTTGATATTCTTATATTGGAATGTTTATATAAATTGTCCATATTAAAATTTGTTGTTTTAAAACAACAAATATATGATATTTATGTTGTTTGCATACAACGTTTTTATGATTATTTTATTAGTTGTATTCAACAATCACATGGTAGTTTAAAAATCTAGTAACAATTCACATACATCATCAATTACAGAAGAATCCAACTCTTATAAATATGCCTTAGTTGTATTAACATCTTGATGTCCCATAGATTCACTAATTATATCTGTTCCTACTTCTTTTTGTTTTAAATCGACTGGATAATATCTTCATTAATCCCCAAAAGAGCCCTGGTTTTTTACTTTTATATTTTTTTCTGCAAGCTTCTAAACTTTTATTTTCTCATTAAGTACCGGACGTATTTTATTTCCACATACTCAATATTGAGTATAAAATACCCTAATTATGAGAGGTGCCTTTCTCTGATTAAAAATTATCTTAGAATCGATTATAAAGAGGTTCAAAAATAATCATCTCATTATAATGCGATAATACAATTACCTCAAATGCAGTAATTATATTTGTATATAGTTTGAATTAAGTTAAATGTTTAAAAACACTCTATTTATTAATGATCTAATATCTTTCTCCCTATGAGTATCGATGATGATAATATGGGTGTTTTTTTTGAACGCATTAAGGAAACTATTGAGGTAACTTCTTTAAAAGAAATCGACTTAAACGGCTTTGATAATATACCTTTAAGCCATAATGAATGTATTTTTGTAAGTGATTTCAGTAAGAATGAACTTGTGTTTCATAAAGGTTTTCAAACCTTTTTGGGATATTCTGATGATGACATATCTATTGAATTTATTAGAAATCTCTACCACCCAAATGATGCTATCCTAACAAATAGAATTTTTAGAGCAGCTATTTTATATAGCCTTGATCATCCTAAAGATAGCTTAGGTAATGAATTGTTTATCTCTTTAAGGATCAAGAAAAACAATGGTAGTTATCGTAAAGTTTTAAGCAAATCATCTATCATTGAAGTTGATAAAAACAATAAAATATTATATGTGCTTACCCGATATACTGATATTTCTTTTATGGATCATACTGAAAATATAAATTGGAATTTTAAAGCAAATAACCTGAATAAAGAAACTTTTAAGAGGTTAATCTACAAAAACGATCAAAAACATTTTACAAAAAGAGAAACAGAAATAATTATTGAAATTGCAAAAAAAAGATCAAGTAAAGAAATTGCAGATAAATATTCCATAAGCAAACATACCGTAGCAACTCATAGAAAGCAGATATATTTTAAGTGTAATTGTCATAATCCGGCGGAGTTGATTAATTTCAGTAGAGGGATAGGAATTGTTTAGTTATTTTTTTTTGAATCATAAGTAAAATACTTAATGGATATTCAATCCGGAAATATAAATATTTTTATTGATCAGGTTTTTAATTCTTTTAAAGAAAAAGGGTTAAAAATAAAAGATTACTCTTCCTTAAAAAAAGTACATTTAAACAATAATGAAAGTCTTTACCTTTTAGATCTATTCCAAAATAAAATTATCTATAAAAAAGGTTTTTTTAGTCTTTTAGGATATGATGACAATATCATCACTTTTGAATTTCTTTTTAATAATTTTCATCCTGATGATTCTGAAATAGTTCATCGGATAAGTAAAAATGCCATCTTATATTTAATAGACCATCCCGGTAATGACAATAGTCAGTTATTCATTACTTACAGGCATAAAACAAAGGATGATACATATATCAAGGTTTTAAATCAAATAACTGTTTTTGATGTTAACAAAAATGGTATTCTAAAAACTCTTTTGATCAGATTAACCGATATTACTTTTATGGATCATACAGATAATGTAAACTGGACATTTAAAACAGATAATTTAAATGAAAATGAGTTTAAAAAAATAATCTATAAGATCTATCATAACTTTTTTTCAAAAAGGGAAATACAAGTAATTAATAAAATTTCAAAAAAACTTTCCAATAAAGAAATCGGACAACAATTACATATTAGTGAGCAAACCGTAGCCAGTCATAGAAAAAATATTTTCAAAAAAGCTAATTGTCATAATCCGGAGGAGTTGATTGTCTTTTGTAAAGGGAAAGGGCTTCTTTAGTGTATCCCTTTCTCCATCTCTTCCTCATTCCATCTTATAAAACTTCTTAATCCATCATTCCATAAACAGATATTTCGACCCTGCCTCGCCAGCGGCGGGTTTACCTCGCCATAGGCGGGTCCGTTGTACTCCGCCCACCTTTGGCGAGGCAAGCTCAATATGACAGACTCGCCAATGATAAA
>JAOZVI010000120.1:0-6627 GCA_029938265.1 Flavobacteriaceae bacterium
CAATACACATCGTTATTTTTTGAGATATTAGAACCAAATGTTTTTTTTGATGAAGAACTGACTAACAGAGCTTTAAATGAAGAATTAAAAAACAGATCTTTTACAAAAGGATTGGTATCACATTATGAAATAATTATATCAAAAGGTGATTTGGTTGAAGGTGAAAAGTTTGAAATATTAACCTCGCTAAAAAAAGAGTATGATACACAGTTATGGAGTGAAATAAATTATAGCTGGATTGTGTTTGGTTATACAATTTTAGTAGCATTAGTACTCTTGATGTTATTCTTATTTCTTGAAAGATACCGCCCGGAAATCTATAAAAATAACACAAAATTAACCTTCATCATTTTTAATATTATATTGATCGTTTTATTGGTTACAATAGTTCAAAAATATTGGGTTAATTATATTTATGTCGTACCAATTATTATTCTACCAATAATAATAAAAGCCTTTTTTGATGCCAGAGTTGGTTTGTTTACACATGTTATTACAGTTTTACTGCTTGGATTTATTGTTCCTAATAGTTTTGAATTTGTTTTTTTACAAATAATTGCCGGAATGGTTACAATTTTAACAGTATCTGAATTACACCGCAGGGCCAATTTATTTATATCAATTATTAAAATTACTTTAGTCTATATAGTTGCTTATGTAGCTTTTTCAATAATACAGGATGGTAATGCACAACAATTAAAATGGGGTTATTTTGCCATGTTCGTTTTAAATGGCATTTTATCATTTTTATCATTATTTTTAATATTGATATATGAAAAAACGTTTGGTTTGGTATCCGATGTATCATTATTAGAGCTTTCAAATACGAATTCAAAATTATTGCGAGAGTTGAATGAAAAAGCTCCCGGAACTTTCCAACACTCTATGCAAGTTGCAAACCTAGCAGAAGCTTCAGCAAATGAAATTGGCGCAAATGCAATGCTTGTAAGAGCTGGTGCTTTATATCATGATATTGGTAAAATGTTAAATCCGATGTATTTTACAGAAAATCAGACAACCAATGTGAATCCACATCACGATCTTTCGCCATCTGATTCTACAGAAATTATTGTAAATCATGTTATTAAAGGTATTGAATTAGCCAAAAAAAATGGAATTCCGGATAGAATAATTGATTTCATAAGAACACATCATGGAACAAACACAATTTATTATTTTTATAAATTACAAGAAGAACTAACGCCTAATGATGTTAATGAAAATGATTTTAAATACCCTGGGCCAATTCCATTTTCAAAAGAAACTGCTGTTTTAATGATGTGCGATGCATGTGAAGCTGCCTCAAAAAGTATTAAAGAACCTACAGCTAATCTTATTGATGAATTGGTTGAAAAGATCATTAGCAGTCAAATGCAAAACGGTCAGTTTATGAATGCTGATATTACTTTTAAGGAGATTCAAACTATTAAAAAGGTAATTAAAAAGAAACTACATAATATTTATCATCTGAGAATTGAATATCCAGAATAACTCCGTTATTTGATGCTATCTTCTTCCATTTTAATTATAAACAGTATTTAATATTATAGAATTACTTATTAAAATATAAAACACTGAAATATAAGATATTGCAAAATGTTAAATTTTCAATTTGTATTCAATAAATTTGATTATTATTCGTTAATAAACCTGCATACAAATTTTTAATAAATGAAAAAGAATGGTTTTTATAAATAGAGTGAATAACAAATATTATCTTTTACTTATATTTTTTGTTTTCAATAGCTTTAGTGTTTCAACATCTGTAGGTATAGATTTTAAAAAAGAGATAACTGAAGTTGTTGAAAAGAAGATACTTCCTGTAATACCTTCATATCCACATTCAGTTACACAAAAAGTTTCAGTAAAAATAGATTCACTTTTAAAACGAATTCATAAAAGGCAAGATTTTAATGGCAGTATTTTAGTTGCAAAAAATGGTAAATTGATCTTTACTGAAGAATATGGCTATGCTGATTTTAACAAAAAAACAGAAATTGACAAAAAATCTGTATTTCAATTAGCATCTGTTAGTAAACAATTTACAGCTACTGCAATTTTAGTTCTTTATGAAAAGGGATTGATCGGACTTGATGATAAAGTAGTAAAATATTTTACTAATTTCCCTTATGAGGATATAACTATAAAACAATTATTGAATCACACTTCAGGCTTACCAAAATATTTTTGGCTTGCAGAACACGAATGGAAAAATAATAAGCCTCCAACTAATATAGAAATGATAGAAATGATGGCAGAGTATAAGCTTCCATTATTTTTTAGACCGGGATCAAGATTTGATTATTCCAATACCGGATATTTTGTTCTTGCCTCAATTATTGAAAAAATATCAGAAAAAAGTTACGGAGATTTTTTAAATACCAATATTTTTGAACCTTTACAAATGAATAACTCTTATGTTTATAGGTTTGAGCAGGATATTGTAAAAGATGATCAATTATCAGGTTATCGACTTTATAGACGTTGGCGACATGCAAAAATATCTGCAACTGTAAATGATGCAATTGTAGGCGATAAAAACGTGTATTCAACTGCTGAAGACCTTCTAAAATGGATCAATGGTTTAAATTCAGGAAAGATAATTTCAAAGAATACTTTACAGGAAATGTATTCAAAAGGAGAAACTAAGTACGGTAGAAAAATACCTTATGGCTACGGTTTTAGAATTAATGATAAAACTTCTGAAAAAATAATCTATCACAATGGAAAGTGGAATGGTTTTAGCACTTCTATTAAACAATATACTGATTCAGATTTGGTAATAATTACATTAGAGCATTCAAATTATAATTCACTTAACTATCTGAATAATAAAGTTAAATCTTTGGTAGACAAACATTTTGAAGGCAATTCCTTATAAATATTTCTACCAGCGAATACTTATTGATCTAGTGAAACCTCAATCTGGTTATGTAAAAGATCTTCAAAAGTTTCTCTTTTTCTAATCAAGTAATCCTTATCGTTATAAACCAAAACTTCTGCTGGTCTTAACCGAGAATTATAATTGGAAGACATAGTGAATGCATATGCACCCGCATTTTTAAAGCACAAAATGTCATTCTGACTTATTTCATTAACCATTCTGTCTTCAGCAAAAGTATCTGTTTCACAAATATATCCAACTATGGTATACTTCTTCTCTTTTCCTTTAGGATTTGAAATATTGAGGATATGATGATAGGCTCCGTAATACATCGGACGTATCAAATGATTGAAACCGGCATCGATTCCTGCAAATGTGACATCTTTAGTTTCTTTGATCACATTAACTTTTGCTAAGAAATAACCCGATTCACTGACTAAAAATTTGCCAGGTTCAAATATAATTTCTAGATCTCTACCGTATTCATTGCAAAAATCATTAAATCTTTTACTTAATATTTCACCAAATTCTTCAATATTAGTAGCTGGATCATCATTCCTATAAGAAACTTTAAAGCCACCACCAAAATCAATAAAATCAAGATCATTAAATTGTTTTGCAACACTAAAAAGGACTTCAGCACCTTTTAAAAAAACAGAAATATCTAAAATATCAGAACCCGTATGCATATGTACGCCATTGATGCGAATTCCTGTTTTTGTTACAATTTCTTTAACCTGATCAATTTGATAGGTTGGAATTCCAAATTTTGATTTTTTATGTCCAACAGATATTTTTTTATTTCCACCTGCCATAATATTTGGATTAATTCTGATAGAAACAGGGATATCAGGATGTTTTAAACCAAAATCTTTAAGCAATACCAAATTATCAATATTAATCTTAACACCTAATGCAACTGCTTTTTCAATTTCCTTTAAGGAGACACCACTTGGTGTGAAAGATATTTCTTGTGGTTTGAAACCGGCTTTTAAACCTAATTTAACTTCCTGAATAGAAACACAATCTATATTTGAACCAAGACCTTTTATTAGTTTTAGAACTGAAATGTTGGATAATGCTTTTACAGCATAGTTTATTCTTAATTTTTTTACTCCTTCAAATGCATTCCTCAATCTATGGTATTGAGTAATAATTTTATTTGCATCATATACATATAAAGGACTCTCATATTTTTTTTCTAAGGAAAGTAACAACTTGTTGTCCATAGAATTAGAATTATTTGGCATATTTGTTAGCAGTAATCTCTACAATTTTAATGATAACATTTGTCGCTTTTTCCATAGATTCAACGGGAACGTATTCATATCTGCCATGAAAATTATGACCACCGGCAAAAATATTAGGACATGGTAATCCTTTATAAGATAATTGCGAACCGTCTGTACCACCACGAATAGCTTTTATTAATGGCTTGATGTTTAATTGTTTCATGGCTTCTTCAGCAATATCAACAATGTGCATTACAGGTTCTACTTTTTCTCTCATATTGTAATATTGGTCGCTCATTTCAACTTGTATCAAGTCTTCACCTAGTTTTTTATTTAATGAATCAGCAACTTCCTGAAATTGTTTTTTTCTACTGTTGAATAGATCCATATCATGATCTCTAATGATATACTCTAATTCGGTTTTTTCAACTTCACCATTCATATTATGTAAATGGAAAAACCCTTCATAACCCTCAGTTTCCTGAGGAATTTCATTTTGAGGTAATGCTTTAATAAAATCGGCAGCAATAAGCATTGAATTGATCATCTTATCCTTAGCATAACCTGGATGTACAATTTTACCTTTAATAATTACTTTTGCGCCAGCTGCATTAAAATTTTCATATTCAAGTTCACCCACCTGACTGCCATCCATAGTATATGCCCATTCTGCACCAAATTTTTCAACATCAAATTCGTGTGCTCCTTTGCCTACTTCTTCATCAGGTGTAAAACCAACTTTAATGTCGCCATGTTTTATTTCTGGATGTTGGATTAGATATTCCATAGCAGTCATTATTTCTGCTATACCCGCTTTGTCATCTGCACCCAGCAATGTTTTACCATCTGTAGTAATTAGGGTTTGCCCTTTATATAGTAGTAGATCATCAAAGTAATCAGGAGAAAGTATAATATTTTCCTCCTTATTTAATACAATAGTTTTACCATCATAATTTTCATGAAATTGTGGATTTACATTTGTTCCGGAAAAATCCGGACTTGTATCTAAATGTGCCAAAAACCCAATAGAAGGCACTTTATAGTTTATATTTGATGGTAAAGTGGCCATAACATAAGCTTTATCATCAATCGAAACATCCTGCATTCCGATCTCATTTAATTCTTTGACCAAAAGTTTTGCCAGTTTCCATTGTTTTTGTGTACTGGGAAATTCTGATATATTAGGATCAGATTGTGTATCTATTTTTACATATTTAATAAAGCGATCGACTAAGTTTTTCATATTAAAAATATTTTTAACAAAATTAAGCTATTAGGTTTGAATGAAAAAAGATTTTATAAGTTAAAAAAGGGCAAATTCATACTTTATTTTATTGTATTTGGATATAAAGCACACATATGAATCTACTAAAAGATAGTATATTTGTAAGTATTTATTTTAATTAATAATACTTAATTTTTAACAATATAATCTGCAGTTATACATGAGAGATCTTGAAATATTAATGAACCCGAGTAAATTAGTCAAACATCTAAAAAAACCAGCTAGAGAGTTTACAAAATATGATATTATCAAATTTATAGATGACCATGATATTGAAATGCTCAATTTTAGATATGTTGGAGAAGATGGAAAGCTAAAAACTTTAAATTTTGTTATCACCAGTAAAGATTATTTAGAGTCAATATTATCAACAGGAGAGCGTGTTGATGGCTCTAGTTTATTTTCATACATTGAAGCAGATTTTAGTGATTTATATGTGATACCTAGGTTTAGAACCGCTTTTGTAAATCCATTTACAGAGCATCCAACTTTAGATATTCTTTGTTCTTTTTATACAAAAAATGGTAAACCACTTGAAAGTGCACCGGAATATATCTTAAAAAAAGCTCAACTTAAATTTACTGAAGATACTGGTTATACTTTTAAGGCAATGGGCGAACTGGAATACTATTTAATTAGTGAAATAAATGATTTATATTCTGCAAATGACCAAAGAGGATACCATTCTGCTGCACCTTTTTCCAATTGGGAGAATCTTAGAGTTGAAGCATTACAAATTATAGCCCAAAGTGGTGGTAAGATTAAGTACGGACATTCGGAAGTGGGTAATTTCACTACAGAAACACATATTTATGAACAACATGAAATTGAATTTATTCCGGTAAATGCAGAAGAGGCTGTAGAACAATTGATCATTTCTAAATGGATCTTAAGAATGCTTGGTCAAAAATATGGTATAACAATAAGTTTTGCTCCTAAAATAACTGTAGGTAAAGCAGGGAGTGGTTTGCATATTCATATGATGTTAGAAAAAGATGGAATAAATTATATAGCAGATGAAGTGGGTTTGACAAATGTGGCCAAAAGATTTATTGCTGGGATTTTAGATAAAGCACAATCCTTAACAGCTTTTGGAAATACGATACCAACTTCTTATTTACGTTTGGTGCCACACCAGGAAGCGCCAACTATGGTTTGCTGGGGTGATAGTAATCGATCAGTACTCGTTAGAGTTCCTCTTGGTTGGATAGCAAAAACAAATATGA
>JAOZVI010000120.1:6637-7006 GCA_029938265.1 Flavobacteriaceae bacterium
TATTAAAGATGTAAATCCTCAGGAAAGGGGAGATGTACCTTATATTTCTGGAAAACAAACTGTTGAGTTTAGAGCTCCTGATGGATCTGCTGATCTATATCATTTAATGGCAGGGCTTATTTTGGCTGCTCGAGAAGGAATTCTGGATAAAGATTCTTTAAAAAGCGCTGAGAAGTTATATATGAATATCAATATTTTTGAGGAAGAACACAAGGATATTCTTAATCAGTTAAATACCTTGCCTACTTCTTGTTATGAGTCTGCTAAATACTTGGAAAAAGACAGTGATTTTTATCAAAAAGATAATGTTTTTCCAAAAGGAACTATTGAAGGTTTTATTAAAAAATTAAAAGATTATGAAGATAAAGT
>JAOZVI010000025.1 GCA_029938265.1 Flavobacteriaceae bacterium
CGATAGTATTGGTTAGAGGTGGAAGAGTAAAAGATTTACCTGGTGTTAAATATCATATTGTACGTGGTGCATTAGATACAGCAGGTGTAGAGGGTCGTAATCAACGCCGTTCAAAATACGGTACAAAGCGCCCAAAAAAATAGTATAATTACTTTAATGTAAAGAACAATGAGAAAAAAGTTATCTAAAAAGAAGATTCTTTTACCGGATCCAAAATACAACGATCAATTGGTTACTCGTTTTGTAAACAACTTGATGAAAGACGGTAAAAAATCAGTAGCATTTAAAGTATTTTATGATGCTTTAGATATAGTAGAGCAAAGAAATCAAGACGAAGAAAAATCAGCTCTTGAATTATGGAAAGCTGCGTTATCTAATGTTATGCCACATGTTGAAGTAAGAAGCCGAAGAATTGGTGGAGCTACTTTTCAAATTCCAATGCCGATTAGACCAGACAGAAAAATTTCAATGGCAATTAAATGGTTGATCTTTCACGCTCGTAAGCGTAATGAAAAATCAATGTCACAAAGATTGGCAGGAGAAATTCTGGCAGCTGTAAAAGAAGAAGGAGCTGCTGTTAAGAAAAGAGTTGATGTACATAAAATGGCTGAAGCAAATAAGGCATTTTCACATTTTAGATTTTAATTTGTTATAGAAATGGCAAGAGATTTAAAATATACAAGAAATATTGGTATTGCTGCTCATATTGATGCAGGAAAAACTACGGTTACAGAGCGTATTTTATATTATACAGGTGTTTCTCACAAAATAGGAGAAGTGCATGATGGTGCTGCTACGATGGATTGGATGGAGCAAGAGCAGGAAAGAGGTATTACAATTACTTCTGCAGCAACACATTGTGAATGGGATTATAATAAAAATAAGTACGCAGTAAATATTATTGATACACCCGGTCACGTAGATTTTACCGTTGAGGTTGAAAGATCATTACGTGTATTAGATGGTATGGTAGCTTTATTTAGTGCTGTTGATGGTGTTGAGCCTCAATCAGAAACTGTTTGGAGACAAGCAGATAAATATAAAGTTCCGAGAATTGGGTTTGTTAATAAAATGGATCGTCAGGGCGCTGATTTCTTTAATGTATGTACACAAGTAAGAGAAATGTTAGGAGGTAATCCTGTTCCTTTACAAGTTCCTATTGGAGAAGAAGCTGATTTTAAAGGTGTTGTTGATTTAATTGCTAATAAAGCAGTTGTTTGGGATGAAGAAGATAAAGGAATGACCTTTAAAGAAATTGAAATTCCTGCTGATTTACAAGAAGAAGTTTCTCAACGTCGTGCTGAATTGGTTGAAGCTGTAGCTGAATATGATGAAGAATTGTTAGAGAAATTCTTTGAAGATGAAGATTCTATTAGTGAAGAAGAGATTATTGAGGCTTTAAGAAAAGCTACAATTGATATGTCGATCATTCCAATGTTTTGTGGTTCGGCATTTAAAAATAAAGGAGTACAGGTGATGTTAGATGGCGTTATGCGTTTCTTACCTTCACCACTGGATATTGAAGCCATAGAAGGAACTAATCCTGATACTGGTGAAGTAGAAACTCGCAAGCCTAATGTAAATGAACCATTTGCAGGTTTGGCATTTAAAATTGCTACAGATCCATTTGTTGGAAGGTTAGCATTTTTCAGAGTTTATTCAGGAGCTTTAGATGCAGGATCATACGTATTGAATGTGCGTTCAGGTAAAAAAGAACGTATTTCACGTATTTATCAGATGCATTCAAATAAACAAGAGCCAATCAGCAGAATTGAAGCTGGTGACATTGGTGCTGCAGTAGGTTTTAAAGATATCAAAACAGGTGATACAATGTCTGATTTGAAAAATCCTATTGTGCTTGAGTCAATGTCATTTCCTGAACCTGTAATTGGAATAGCAGTTGAGCCTAAAACTAAAGCGGATGTTGATAAATTAGGTATAGGCTTGTCTAAATTAGCTGAAGAAGATCCTACTTTTCAGGTAAAAACTGATCAGGCTTCAGGCCAGACTATTATTTCAGGTATGGGTGAATTGCACTTAGAGATTTTAGTTGATCGTTTAAAACGTGAATTTAAAGTTGAAGTTAATCAAGGTCAGCCACAGGTAGAGTATAAAGAAGCATTAACAAAAACATCTAACCATAGAGAAGTTTATAAAAAACAATCAGGTGGTAGAGGTAAATTTGGAGATATTGTCTTTGAAATGGGGCCAGCAGATGCTGATTTTGAAGGATCAGGCTTACAATTTGTAGATAAAGTAAAAGGAGGAAATATACCTAGAGAATTTATTCCTTCAGTTGAAAAAGGATTTAAAGCAGCAATGAAAAATGGTCCTTTGGCCGGTTATGAAATGGATACCATGAAAGTTACTGTATTAGATGGTTCTTATCATCCTGTTGATTCTGATGCATTATCATTTGAATTGGCTGCTAAATTAGGTTATAAATCTGCAGCTAAAGGTTCCGGAGCGGTTATTCTTGAACCAATAATGAAATTAGAAGTTGTTACTCCTGAAGCAAATATGGGAGATATTGTTGGAGATTTAAATCGCCGTAGAGGTCATGTGAATTCTATGGATGACAGGGCAGGAGCCAAAGTAATAAAAGCTGAAGTGCCTTTAGCAGAAATGTTTGGATATGTAACTACTTTAAGAACTTTATCTTCAGGTAGAGCTACATCAACAATGGAATTCTCTCATTATGCAGAAACTCCATCTAATATTTCAGAGGAAGTAATTAAAAAAGCATTGGGTTAATTTCCTAAAAATTTAAGTGATGAGTCATAAAATAAGAATAAAATTAAAATCATACGATCACAATTTAGTAGATAAATCTGCTGAAAAAATTGTAAAAACAGTTAAGAATACTGGAGCTGTTGTTAACGGACCTATACCATTACCAACACACAAAAAAATCTTTACTGTATTGCGTTCGCCACATGTTAATAAAAAATCAAGAGAACAATTTCAATTAAGTGCTCATAAAAGAATTTTAGATATCTATAGTTCTTCATCAAAAACAATTGATGCACTTATGAAATTAGAATTACCAAGTGGTGTTGAGGTTGAGATCAAGGTTTAATTAGACTTGATTTTTAAGAGCTGAAAAGCGAATTTGAAATTTTTAGTCGAATTGAATTCCCACGAAAGTGGAAATATCATCAAGTGATTCCACAAAAGTGGGAATCTAACTAAGTAATTTCACGAAAGTGAGAATATTTAAATTTAAAGACTAAATAAGTTTTTAAATAACATGTCCGGAGCGATTGACGAAGGAAAAACGAAAAATACATTCAAGGGTTGAAGTATTTTGACCCTTTTTTTGAGACTCTAAATAGAGAATCAAAATTGAAAATAAATAGAATAATAAATACAAACAGATACTGAAACGAGTTCAGTATAAAATTAATTAAATAAATAAAAATGTCTGGGTTAATAGGTAGAAAAATAGGAATGACCAGTATTTATGACGAAAACGGTAAAAATATACCGTGTACAGTTATAGAAGCAGGTCCTTGTGTAGTTACCCAAGTCAGAACCAAAGAGGTTGACGGGTATGAAGCGTTGCAACTTGGTTTCGATGACAAAGCAGTAAAGCAGTCAAATAAAGCGCTTAATGGGCACTTTAAAAAAGCTGGTACAACTGCTAAAAGACGTGTCGTTGAATTCCAAGGATTTGAGCAAGATTTAAAATTAGGTGATCAAATAACAGTTGATCATTTTGAAGAAGGTGAATTTGTTGATGTATCAGGTACATCCAAAGGGAAAGGTTTTCAAGGAGTTGTAAAACGTCATGGTTTTGCAGGTTCTGAACAAACACACGGTCAGCAAAGTATGAACAGAGCTCCAGGGTCAGTTGGTGCTGCATCATATCCTGCAAGAATATTCAAAGGAATGAGAATGGGTGGTCATATGGGTAGCGTAACTGTGACAGTTCAAAACCTTAGAGTTTTAAAAGTGGTTAAAGACAAAAATCTTTTAGTAGTAAAAGGTGCTGTTCCTGGCCACAATAATTCATATGTAATTATTAAGAAATAATGAAAGTAGCTGTAGTAGATATCAACGGGAAAAAAACTGGAAGAAATGTTGAGCTTTCAGATGCTATTTTTGCAATAGAGCCAAATGATCATGCTATATATTTAGATGTAAAGCATCATTTAGCCAATAAAAGACAAGGTACGCATAAAGCAAAAGAAAGAGCTGATATAACAGGAAGTACGCGTAAGATCAAAAAGCAAAAAGGAACGGGTACTGCACGTGCAGGAAGTATTAAATCTCCAATATTTAGAGGTGGAGGTAGAGCTTTTGGTCCTAGACCAAGAGATTATTCTTTCAAACTGAATAAAGGTGTTAAACGTTTAGCGCGTCAGTCAGCTTTATCAATAAAAGCGAAAGAGGACAATATTGTAGTACTTGAGAAATTCAATTTAGAGGCTCCAAAAACCAAAGATTTTATTAAAATTTTAAAGTCGTTAGATTTAGAAAATAAAAAATCTTTATTTGTATTGGAAGAGTCAAATATAAATGTATATTTGTCATCGCGAAATTTAAAAGATGTAAATATTGTAAATGGTTCAAAAATAAACACTTACAATGTTTTAAAAGCGAATAAAGTAGTGCTTTCTGAAGAATCTTTAGAAGAAATTGAATCAAATTTTAGCAAATAATAGTTATGAGTATTTTAATAAAACCTATTATTACGGAAAAGGCAACAGATCAAAGTGAGTTGAGTAACTGCTTTAGTTTTGTTGTACGTAAAACAGCTAACAAGATTGAGATCAAGGAGGCAGTTGAGCATGCATACGGTGTATCCGTAGATAAAGTTAGAACAATGACCTATCCTGTAAAAAGAAAAACTAAATTCACTAAAAAGGGTTTGGTTACAGGAAAAGTTGGCGCTTATAAAAAAGCTGTAGTACAGCTTGCAGAAGGAGATAACATTGATTTTTACAGCAATATCTAAGAGAAAGAGATGGCATTAAGAAAATTAAAACCAGTAACCCCCGGACAACGATTTAGAGTAGTTACCGATTTTGATTCGGTTACCACTGATAGACCGGAGAAAAGCTTGTTAGCTAAAAAGAAAAGATCGGGAGGTAGAAATAGTGAAGGTAAAATGACCATGCGTTATTTAGGTGGAGGTCATAAAAAGAGATACCGTATCATTGATTTTAAGAGAAATAAAGACGCTATTCCGGCTATAGTTAAATCTATTGAGTACGATCCAAATCGCACAGCATATATCGCATTATTAAATTATGTTGATGGTGAAAAAAGATATATAATTGCTCAAAATGGATTAAAAGTTGGACAAACTGTTTTTTCAGGTGAAAATGTTTCGCCAGAAGTAGGTAACACAATGTTTTTAAGTGATATCCCTTTAGGAACTGTAATTTCTTGTATAGAATTACATCCGGGTCAGGGAGCTGTTATGGCAAGAAGTGCTGGATCATTTGCACAGCTAATGGCAAGAGAAGGAAAATATGCAACAGTTAAATTGCCTTCAGGAGAGATAAGATTAATATTATTGACCTGTAAAGCAACCATTGGTGTAGTTTCTAATTCTGATCACCAGTTAACAGTGTCTGGAAAAGCAGGTAGAAGCAGATGGTTGGGTAGAAGACCTAGAACAAGACCAGTAGTTATGAATCCAGTTGATCATCCAATGGGTGGTGGTGAAGGTAAATCTTCTGGTGGACATCCACGTTCAAGAAAAGGTATTCCTGCAAAAGGATTTAAAACTCGTTCAAAAACCAAAGCGAGTAACAAACATATAATAGAACGCAGAAAATAATATAAAGTATGGCACGTTCATTAAAAAAAGGACCTTATATTCAATTATCATTAGATAAAAAGGTTCAGAGAAACATAGAATCAGGAAAAAAATCAGTAATTAAAACCTGGTCAAGAGCATCAATGATATCACCTGATTTTGTTGGGCAAACAATTGGTGTACACAATGGCCGTCAATTTGTTCCGGTATATATTACTGAAAACATGGTAGGACATAAGTTAGGAGAATTTTCACCAACACGCTCTTTTAGAGGTCATGCAGGTTCGAGAAATAAAGGTAATAAATAAGTAGGAAATTATGGGAGTTCGAAAAAAATTAAGAGCAGATCAGCGAAAAGAAGAACGTAAGGATACTTATATTGCTAAATTGAAAGGTTGTCCTACATCACCAAGAAAAATGCGTTTGGTAGTAGATTTAATTAGAGGTGTTGAAGTTGAAAAAGCACTTCAGATCTTAAAATTTAACCCAAAACATGCATCTATTCATTTAGAAAAACTGATGTTATCAGCAATATCAAACTGGCAGGTAAAAAATGAAGATGAGAATATTGAAGATGCAGGTTTGTATGTAAAAGAAATTTATGTTGATAGTGCAGCAATGTTGAAAAGACTAAGAACTGCACCTCAAGGTCGTGCACACAGAATTAGAAAACGTTCAAATCACATAACCTTGATTTTAGGAACTAATAATTTAAGTAATTAATAGCATGGGACAAAAGACAAATCCAATAGGAAATCGTTTAGGAATTATCAGAGGATGGGAATCTAACTGGTATGGAGGAAATGACTATGGTGATAAACTTGCTGAAGATGCAAAGATACGCAGGTATGTTCACGCTAGATTACAAAAAGCAAGTGTATCCAGAGTAATTATTGAGCGCACACTTAAACTTGTAACCGTTACTATCACTACCGCTCGTCCGGGTATTATCATCGGAAAAGGAGGCCAGGAGGTAGATAAGTTAAAAGAAGAGCTTAAGAAAATTACCGGTAAGGAAATTCAAATCAATATTTTTGAAATTAAGCGTCCAGAATTAGATGCTAAATTGGTTGCAGCCAACATTGCTCGTCAGATTGAAAGTAGAATTTCATACAAAAGAGCTGTAAAAATGGCAATAGCAGCAACTATGAGAATGAACTCTGAAGGTATAAAGGTACAGATCTCTGGTAGATTGAATGGTGCTGAGATGGCACGATCAGAATCTTATAAAGATGGAAGAATACCTCTATCTACATTTAGAGCTGATATAGATTATGCACTTGAAGAAGCCGATACTACTTATGGAAAAATAGGTATTAAGGTTTGGATCATGAAAGGTGAGGTATATGGTAAAAGAGAGTTGTCTCCTTTAGTAGGTTTATCTAAAAAAGGAAAAGGCGGCAGAACAGGTGGACCAGATAGACGTAATAAACCTCGCAGAAGATAATTATTAAATTTTAAGAAATGTTACAACCAAAGAGAGTTAAACATCGCAAGGTACAGAAAGGTAAAGGAGGTTTTAAAGGTAATTCTCAAAGAGGACATCAACTTTCAAACGGAATGTACGGAATAAAAGCTTTGGAACAAGATTCAATCACTTCTCGTCAGATTGAAGCAGCTCGTGTAGCCGCTACCCGTTATATGAAAAGACAAGGAAGTTTGTGGATTAAAATATTTCCGGATAAACCAATTACTAGAAAGCCTTTAGAAGTACGTATGGGTAAAGGTAAAGGAGCTCCAGAATATTTTGTTGCTGTTGTGAAACCCGGTAGAATTATGTTTGAAATTGGTGGTGTGCCAATTGAAGTAGCAAAAGAAGCCCTTCGTTTAGCAGCTCAAAAATTACCTGTAAAAACAAAATTTGTAGTTGCACGTGATTATAGCATCGAAGCATAAAAATAAGAATCTAACTGTTATAAAAACAGAAAAATTATGAAACAGTCGGAAATTAAAGAATTATCTGTAGAAGAATTGCAAGAAAAATTTGATATGACTAAAAAAAGTTATACCGATCTTAAACTTGCCCATGCGATTTCTCCATTAGAGAATCCATTACAATTACGTAAAGTGAGGAGAACAGTTGCAAGGTTAGCTACAGAATTAACAAAAAGAGAATTACAGTAAATGTATTTTTAATAATAAAGATGGAACAAAGAAATCTTAGAAAAGAAAGAATAGGCGTAGTTTCAAGCAATAAAATGCAAAAAACTATTGTAGTTTCCGAAGTAAAACGTGTACAGCATCCTATGTACGGAAAATTCGTGTTAAATACTAAAAAGTATCGTGCACACGATGAAAACAATGATTGTAACATAGGTGATACAGTTAAAATAATGGAAACTCGTCCTTTAAGTAGAACCAAACGTTGGAGATTAGTAGAAATCTTAGAAAGAGCTAAATAATTATGGTACAACAAGAATCAAGAATAAAAGTAGCAGATAACACCGGAGCAAAAGAAGTTTTAGTAATTCGTGTTCTTGGTGGTACTAAAAAACGTTATGCTTCTGTTGGTGATAAAATTGTAGTGTCTATTAAGGAAGCAACTCCTAACGGTACTGTAAAAAAGGGTCAGGTAGCAAAAGCAGTGGTTATTCGTACCAAAAAAGAAGTTAGACGTAAAGATGGTTCATATATTCGTTTTGACGATAATGCATGTGTTTTAATAGATGCAACTTCTGGAGAAATGACAGGTACCCGTGTTTTTGGTCCTGTTGCCAGAGAATTACGTGAAAAACAATTCATGAAAATTGTATCATTAGCACCGGAAGTGCTTTAATTAGTAGAATTATGACAAAGCTAAAATTTAAAACCGGAGATACAGTTAGAGTAATTGCCGGTGATCATAAAGGAGAAGAAGGAAAAATCGTTAAAGTTATTATTGATAATAACAAGGCAATTGTTGAAGGTGTAAATATGATTTCAAAACATACAAAACCTAGCGCAGAAAATCCTCAGGGAGGAATTATTAAAAAAGAAGCACCTATACATATCTCTAACTTAATGTTAGTTGAAAACGGTAAAACAGTCAAAGTTGGTTACCGTGTGGATGGAGATAAAAAAGTTAGGTTTTCTAAAGAATCTAAAGAAGTTATTTAGTTATGGAATATACACCAAGACTTAAAGAAGAATACGGCAGTAGAATTAAGGCTGCATTAATGGCAGAATTTGGCTATAATAATATTATGCAAGTACCAAAATTACAAAAAATTGTAATTAGTAAAGGGGTAGGAGCAGCTATAGCCGATAAAAAATTAATTGAGCATGCTGTTGAAGAATTAACTACTATTTCAGGACAAAAAGCGATATCTACAATTTCTAAAAAAGATGTTGCTGCATTTAAATTGCGTAAAGGAATGCCAATAGGCGTTAAAGTTACTTTAAGAGCAAATAAAATGTATGAGTTTTTAGATAGATTAGTTACTGTTTCTTTACCACGAGTAAGAGATTTTAAAGGTGTTAAATCTACAGGATTTGACGGAAGAGGAAATTACAACTTAGGTATTACGGAGCAAATTATTTTTCCAGAGATCAATATTGATAGAGTTAACAAAATTAGTGGTATGGATATCACCTTTGTTACTTCTGCAAATACAGATAAAGAAGCAAAATCTTTATTACACGAACTAGGTTTACCATTTAAAAAGAACTAATAAGATGGCAAAAGAATCAATGAAAGCCCGTGAGGTAAAAAGAGCAAGAATTGTTGCTAAATATGCTGAAAAAAGAAAGGCTTTAAAAGAAGCCGGTGACTATGAAGCATTACAAAAATTACCAAAAAATGCATCACCTGTTCGCATGCACAATCGTTGTAAATTGACAGGGCGTCCAAAAGGTTATATGCGTCAATTTGGTATTTCTCGTGTAATGTTCCGTGAAATGGCTAACAAAGGATTGATACCCGGCGTTAAAAAAGCAAGTTGGTAAAAAAGAATAATTAACAGGTTTGAAGTTTAATCAAAAGAAATTGTGATTAAAAACCAAAATCGTAAATAATAAATATGAATACAGATCCTATTGCAGATTTTTTGACCAGAATACGAAATGCAGCACTTGCAGGACATAGAGTGGTTGAAATACCAGCTTCTAACTTAAAAAAGGAAATGACCAAGATTTTATTTGATCAGGGTTATATTTTAAGTTATAAGTTTGAAGAAAAAAAAGTTCAAGATGTTATTAAGATTGCATTGAAATACGATAGAATTTCTAAGCAACCAATAATTAAAAAAATTCAACGTATCAGTACGCCTGGTTTACGTAAATATGTGAGTGCTAAAGATATGCCAAGAGTTTTAAACGGATTAGGTGTAGCTATTGTTTCAACTTCAAAGGGAGTTATGACAAATAAAAAAGCACGTCAGGATAATTTAGGGGGCGAAGTTTTATGTTACGTTTATTAATAAATTAAGTAAGATGTCAAGAATAGGAAAAAGCCCAATAGCAATTCCGGAAGGAGTAACGGTTGAAATTAATAACGACCTTGTTACTGTAAAAGGAAAGCTAGGCGAGTTATCTCAGAAAATTGATGAGATTGCGGTAAAAATAGATGATAGTAATACTATAGTATTAGAAAGGCCATCAGAAATTAAAGATCATAAAGCAAAACATGGTTTATATAGAGCTTTGATTTCTAATATGATTGAAGGAGTTTCAAAAGGTTGGACTAAAGAATTAGAACTGGTAGGAGTTGGTTATAGAGCATCAAATCAAGGTCAAAAATTAGATTTGGCTTTAGGTTTTTCTCATAACATTGTTTTAGATATAGCACCTGAAGTTAAGGTTGAAGCCATATCAGAAAAAGGTAAAAATCCTATTATTAAATTAAGTTCTTTTGATAAACAATTGGTGGGTCAAGTAGCAGCAAAGATACGTTCTTTTCGCAAGCCTGAACCATACAAAGGAAAAGGAGTTAAATTTGTAGGAGAAGAAATAAGAAGAAAAGCAGGTAAAACAGCTTAATAAAATATAGTTATGGCATTATCAAAGCTAGATAGAAGAAAACGAATTAAAAACAGAATTAGAAAAATTGTTTCAGGAACTGAAACAAAACCAAGGCTTTCTGTTTTTAGAAGCAATAAAGAAATTTCAGCTCAATTAATCAATGACGTTTCAGGAAACACATTGGTATCAGTTTCATCAAGAGAAAAAGGTGTAGCAAAAGGAAATAATATTGAGGTAGCAAAAAATGTAGGAAAATTATTGGCCGAAAAAGCTACAAAAGCAGGAATTGAGTCTTGTGCATTTGACAGAAATGGTTATTTATACCACGGTAGAGTTAAATCACTTGCTGAAGGTGTAAGAGAAGGAGGTTTAAAATTTTAAAATAACACCATGTACAAAAAATATAAAAATATTGAAAGAGTTAAGCCAAGTGGATTAGATTTAAAAGATCGTTTAGTTGGTGTACAAAGAGTTACTAAAGTAACCAAAGGAGGTAGAACTTTTGGGTTTTCTGCAATTGTAGTTGTAGGAAATGGTGAAGGTGTTGTTGGTCATGGTTTAGGAAAATCTCAAGATGTTGCTACTGCAATTTCAAAAGCAATAGAAGACGCAAAGAAAAACCTAGTAAGAATTCCAATTATTAAACAAACCTTGCCACATGAGCAAAAAGGTAAATACGGAGGTGCAAAAGTATTTTTAAAACCAGCATCACACGGTACAGGAGTTATTGCAGGAGGAGCAGTACGTGCAGTCTTAGAATCAGTTGGGGTTCATGATGTTTTATCAAAATCGCAAGGTTCATCAAATCCGCACAATGTTGTTAAAGCAACTTTTGATGCCTTATTAAACTTACGTGATGCACATACAATTGCAAAACAAAGAGGAATAAGTCTTGAAAAAGTGTTTAACGGATAATTTTAGATGAAAGATGAAAAAAATTAAGATAACACAAGTACGCAGTAAAATAAGAAGACCTAAAAATCAAAAGTTAACTTTAGAGGCTTTAGGTTTACACAGGATTGATCAGGTAGTTGAACATGATGCTACCCCTTCAATACTTGGAATGGTAAAAACAGTTAATCACTTAGTTTCTGTAGAAGAAATAAAATAAGATATCGGGTTATGCAATTAAATAACTTAAAACCTGCAAAAGGTTCAATAAAAAAAGGTAAGAGAATTGGTAGAGGTGAAGGATCCGGAAAAGGAGGAACTGCTACCAGAGGACACAAAGGACAAAAATCACGTTCAGGATATTCTAGAAAAATAGGATTTGAAGGTGGGCAAATGCCTTTACAACGAAGAGTACCCAAATTTGGTTTTAAAAATATAAATCGCAAAGAATATCAAGGTGTTAATTTAGATAAATTGCAACAATTAGTTGACGACGGTAAAATAAAAGATACTGTTGATTTAGATATTTTAATAGAAAACAGATTGGTTGGAAAAAATGATCTGGTTAAAATCTTAGGTAGAGGAGAATTAAAAGCAAAGTTAAATGTTACGGTACATAAATTTACTGCAACTGCCAAAGAAGCAATTGAAAAAGCTGGTGGTAAAGCAGATACCATTTAAACCAATTAAGCGTAAATGAAAAATTTTATAAGTACCCTTCAGGATATTTGGAAAATAGAAGAACTTAGAAATAAGATCCTTCTAACTTTAGGTTTAATGGTAGTATATCGTTTGGCTGCTCAGGTTCCTTTACCGGGAATCGACCCAACCCAATTAACCGGAATAGCAGATAAAACCTCTTCAGGTTTATTAGGGCTTTTAAATGCATTTACCGGGGGTGCTTTTGCTAAAGCATCTGTAATGGCTTTGGGAATTATGCCTTATATTTCTGCATCGATTGTTGTACAATTAATGGGGATTGCCATACCGTATCTTCAAAAATTGCAAAAAGAAGGTGAAAGTGGAAGAAAGAAGATCAATCAAATTACACGGTGGTTGACCATAGGAATATTGATTATTCAAGCACCAACATATTTAATTAGTTTACCTAGTTTAGGTATTCCTGAAAGTGCCTTTTTATTGGGAAGAGGTCCTTTATTTTATTTTTCATCAATATTATTGTTAACAACGGGAACCGTATTTGCAATGTGGTTGGGTGAAAAAATTACTGATAAAGGTATCGGAAATGGTATATCATTATTAATTATGATTGGTATCATTGCTCGTTTTCCTGCATCATTTATGCAAGAAGCCACTTCTAGAATCACACAGTCAAACGGAGGTTTGTTAATGATCTTAATTGAAGTTATAATTTGGTTGCTGGTTATTTTAGCAAGTGTATTTTTGGTAACAGCGGTAAGAAAAATTCAGGTACAATATGCCAGAAGAACGGTTGCCGGTAATATCAAAGATGTTGCTGGAGCAAGACAGTATATTCCTTTAAAATTAAATTCATCAGGTGTTATGCCAATTATCTTTGCACAAGCTTTAATGTTTGTTCCCGGATTACTGGCAAGTTCAAATAACAGCACTTTAAAATCAATGGGAGTTGCCTTTACGGATATGTTTGGATTTTGGTATAATTTACTATTTGCAGTATTAATTATTATCTTTAGTTATTTTTATACTGCAATTACAATACCTACCAATAAGATGGCTGATGACCTGAAAAGAGGTGGCGGATTTATACCTGGAATAAGACCGGGAAAAGATACCGGAGAGTATTTAGATACAATTTTATCCAGAATTACTTTACCAGGATCTATTTTCTTAGCGTTATTAGCAATATTACCTGCAATAATTACTAAAGCAGGAGTACAACCTGGATGGGCTTTATTTTATGGAGGAACATCTTTATTGATTATGGTTGGTGTTGCGATAGATACAATACAGCAGATCAATGCATATTTGTTAAATCGTCATTATGACGGTTTAATGAAAACAGGTTCAAAAAGAAAATCTTTATCTTAAATAATATGGCAAAACAACCGGCAATCGTACAAGATGGAACAATAAATGAAGCATTATCAAATGCAATGTTTCGTGTTGAATTGGAAAACGGACATATTGTGACAGCACACATTTCCGGAAAGATGCGTATGCATTATATTAAATTGTTACCGGGCGATAAAGTGAAGTTAGAAATGAGCCCTTATGATTTAACTAAAGCAAGAATAACCTATAGATATTAAAAAAAATAATTGACTACTTTTATATAAAGAGTTGTAGTATAAAAATAGTAGTTCAAAAATAATTTGATTAGAACTCATGAAAGTAAGAGCATCAGTTAAAAAAAGAAGTGCCGAATGCAAAATTGTTCGCAGAAAAGGCAGATTATATGTAATCAACAAAAAGAATCCTAGATTTAAACAAAGACAAGGATAAATTATGGCAAGAATAGCAGGAATTGACATCCCAAAGAACAAAAGAGGAGTTATAGCATTAACCTATATCTTTGGAATTGGTAGAAGCAAAGCAAGAGAAATCTTAAGCGAAGCTAAAGTTGACGAAAGTATTAAAGTTCAAGATTGGTCGGATGACGAGATTGGACGAATTCGTGAAGTAGCTGGAAAACTTAAAATTGAAGGTGAATTACGATCTGAAATCCAATTAAATATAAAACGTTTAATGGATATCGGTAGTTACAGAGGAATTAGACATAGAACTGGTCTTCCGTTAAGAGGACAAAGAACTAAAAATAACTCCAGAACCCGAAAAGGTAAGAGAAAAACAGTAGCAGGTAAAAAGAAAGCAATTAAATAATAGTTAATACAATGGCAAAGAAAGTTCAAAAAAAACGCAAAGTAGTTGTTGATGCAATTGGAGAAGCTCATATTAAAGCTTCATTTAATAACATTATCGTTTCTTTAACTAATAAGAATGGAGATGTTATTTCCTGGTCAAGTGCAGGAAAACAAGGCTTTAGAGGTTCAAAAAAGAACACACCTTATGCTGCTCAAACAGCCGCTGAAGATTGTGCAAAAGTAGCACATGAAGCAGGTTTACGCAAAGTAAAAGTTTACGTAAAAGGACCTGGTAATGGTAGAGAGTCAGCTATTAGAACACTGCACAACAACGGAATTGAAGTAACTGAAATTGTTGATGTTACTCCAATGCCACATAATGGGTGCAGACCTCCAAAAAGAAGAAGAGTATAAATTGAACAAAGTTCAATTTATAAGCTGAACACGTTTCAGCTTCTTTTAAATAGAGAATGCAATAAAGAAAAACAAATACTATAATAATCCTGATAATTATCAGGAGAATAATTAAATCATTAAGGATTAAGATTATCGAAGGAATGCCTTAATTCATAATCCCTTAAAACATAAAAAATGGCAAGATATACAGGACCAAAAACAAAAATAGCACGAAAATTCGGTGAACCGATTTTTGGTGAAGACAAGATCTTAGAAAAAAGGAATTATCCTCCCGGACAACACGGAAATTCTAGAAGAAGAGGAAAACAATCTGAATATGCAGTTCAGTTAAAAGAGAAACAAAAAGCAAAATATACTTACGGTATTCTTGAACGTCAATTCCGCAATTTGTTTGAAAAAGCACAAAGCACAAAAGGAATTACCGGTGAAGTATTATTGCAATTATGTGAATCAAGACTCGATAATGTTGTTTATAGATTGAACATTGCACCTTCAAGAAGTGGAGCACGACAATTAGTGTCACATCGTCATATTACAGTAAATGGTGGAATAGTTAATATTCCTTCTTATCAGTTAAAAGATGGTGATATTATTGGTGTTAGAGAAAAATCAAAGTCTTTAGAAGTTATTGACCGTTCATTAACAGCAAATAAAGCTGTTTACGAATGGCTTACATGGAATACTGAAACTTTAGAAGGAAGATTTGTTAAAGTTCCTGAAAGAGTTCAAATTCCTGAAAATATAAATGAACAGTTCATCGTAGAGTTGTACTCTAAATAATTAAAGAAAGAAAGTAAGCTTATGGCAATTTTAAATTTTCAAAAACCAGACAAAGTATTAATGATTGAATCTACTGATTTTGAAGGTAGATTTGAATTCAAACCTCTTGAGCCAGGTTACGGTTTAACAGTTGGAAACGCTTTGAGAAGAGTATTATTATCTTCATTAGAAGGCTATGCAATTACTTCTTTGAGAATAGAAGGTGTTGAACACGAATTTTCTACAATTAACGGAATTGTAGAAGATGTAACTGAGATCATTTTGAATTTAAAACAAATTCGTTTTAAACAACAAATTGAAGACACTGATAATGAGACTGTTGCTATTTCAATTCATGGTAAAGATCAAATAGTTGCCGGTGATTTCCAAAATTTCATCTCTGGATTTCAAGTGCTAAATACTGATTTAGTTATTTGTAACTTAGAAAAAGCAATAAAATTAGATATGGAGATTACCATTGAAAAAGGAAGAGGATTTGTACTTGCCGAAGAAAATAAAAAAGTTACTGCACCTATTGGTACTATTTTTATAGATTCGATATACACGCCAATTAAAAATGTGAAGTACGCCATAGAAAACTTTCGTGTAGAACAAAAAACGGATTATGAAAAATTAATTTTTGATATTGTTACCGATGGTTCTATTGGACCTCAAGATGCGTTGACAGAAGCTGCTAAAATATTAATTCATCATTTTATGTTATTCTCTGATGAGCGGATTACTTTAGAAGCCGATGAAATTGCTAAAACTGAAACATATGATGAAGAATCACTTCATATGCGTCAGCTGTTAAAAACAAGATTGATTGATCTTGACCTTTCGGTAAGAGCTTTAAATTGTTTAAAAGCTGCAGAAGTTGATACATTGGGAGATTTAGTTTCTTACAATAAAACCGACTTGATGAAGTTTAGAAATTTCGGAAAAAAATCACTTACTGAATTAGACGAATTAGTAAACAATAAAGGTTTACTGTTTGGAATGGATTTAACCAGATACAAATTAGATAAAGAATAAAGCATTATTTGTTTTTTAATTTACAAATAATAAAAAATATAGAGATTAGAAATGAGACACGGAAAGAAATTTAATCACTTAAGCAGAAAAACTGCGCACAGAAGTGCAATGTTGGCTAATATGGCATGTTCATTAATTGAGCATAAACGTATCAATACAACGGTTGCAAAAGCCAAAGCATTACGTCAGTTTGTTGAACCTCTAGTGACAAAATCTAAAGAAGATACTACACATAACCGCAGAATAGTTTTTAGAAATTTAAGAGATAAATATGCAGTTACTGAATTGTTTAGAAATGTAGCAGTAAAAGTTGGTGATCGACCTGGAGGATATGTTCGTATCATAAAATTAGGAAATCGCTTGGGTGACAATGCAGAAATGGCGATGGTTGAATTTGTTGATTATAACGAATTGTACAATCCTAAAGGAGCCAAAAAGAAAAAATCTACACGTAGAAGAGGTAAAAAATCTTCTAACGTAGAAACAGTTAAAACTGAAGTTGCAGCAAAAGTTGAAGAAGCAAAAAGTGAAATCTCTGAAACAAAGGAGGAAGCTTAAAAAGTTTTTAATTTTTTAATAAATTCTAAAAGGATATGCTATTTTAGCGTATCCTTTTTTTATTTATAGAATCATGAAAAAAATCTTATTATTTATATTGTTGTTTACAGTTATTTATGGAAATTCTCAGGAATTAGATACATACAAAAATATTTAAATATTTTAATGAGATATAATATTTTTCTTTTGTAATAATTAAAGATGAATTCAATTTTTTTTATATAAAAAGATATCATTTAACACAAAATTGAGTCTAAAATTGTTAAAGTTATTAATATTAATAATAATTTTAAAAAGGATATGCTATCTTAGCGTATCCTTTTTATTTTTAATTTAAAATTCAATAATATGAAAACAATAATTAAATTATTAGTTATAATATCGTTTTTTCAAGTGTATAGTCAAGGTAAAGAACAAGATCCTTATGGAGGGCAAATATATTCTCCTAGTCAAATTACTGGTAATAGGTTTTTGGATAAAGAAGATGAATTTACTGGAACAACATATTTATTTTCTGAATGGGAAAATGATGGTAAATTTTATATAAATGGAAAGTCTTATAAGGTAAATAATATCAATATCAATGCTTTAAAAAATGATCTTGAATCAAAGATAGGAAAAGATTCGATTTTAGTTTACGATAAATATAAAATTGATTCAGTAGTAGTTAATAAAAGAAAATTTAAAAAATATAATGATAATTCATTTTATGAAGTGATATTTGAAGGAGATAGTAAATCATTATTAAAAAAGTATAAAGTTGATGTTGTTAAAGGGACCTATAATGTTGCTCAAGGAAAATATGACAAGACCAAATTAAAATTATCTGATACATATTATATCAAAGAAGGAGAAAATATCTCAAGTTTTAATCTTAGTAAGAAATCAATTATAAAACTTTGCGAAGGCAACGAGACAAGTATTAAAAAATATATTAAAACAAATAAACTTTCCATTAAAAAAGATGAAGATATAGCAAAAATTTTAAAATATAATACAAGCTTATAATGCTAAGATTTTTAATAAATATTATTTTTGTACTCACTTTCTTTCAAGCAGTTGGCCAAAACAGGAATGCAGCTGGAGGAGGTCAGTCCTATACTTATGATAATATTTATTCAACGAGATCTTATGATAAAGAGGAAAAATATTTAGGAACAACATATTTATTTTCTGATTGGAATAATAAGGGTATATTTTTTATAAATGGTAAATCCTATAAAATTGATAATATCAATGTTAATGTTTTAAGAAATGATATTGAAGCACTAATGGGTAAGGATTCAATTATAGTGTTTGACAAATATAAAATAGATTCATTAATTATTAAAAATAAAAAATTTAAAAAATATAAGAGTGATTCATTTTATGAAGTCTTATTTGAAGGAGAAAATAAATCATTACTTAAGAATTATAATATTGGTGCTGTTGCAGGAACTTTTAATTTATCTAAAGGAGCCTATGATAAAACAAAATATAAGATTTCAAGTAGGTTTTTTGTTAAAGAAGGAGATGATATATTATTATTTAACCTAGGTAAAAAATCTGTTTTAGAGATTTTTAAAGAAAATAAAGACACGGTAAAAAAATTCGCAAAGAAGAATAAACTTTCCTATAAAAAAGAAATTGATTTGATTAAAATATTTAAATTTTATGATGAAATATAGTTATTTTTGCAATATTATTTTTAAAATAAGAATAATTAATTATTTATAAAGTTTGAATTAAAAAATGAAATACAAACAGCAAAAAAAAGCAATTTTACTTTTAGCAGACGGGACTATTTTTGAAGGAAAATCAATAGGTATTGATGGAACTGCAGTTGGTGAAATTTGCTTTAACACCGGAATGACAGGCTATCAGGAAATCTTTACAGATCCTTCTTATTTTGGTCAGCTAATGGTTTCAACCAATGCACATATTGGAAATTATGGAGTTAATAATAACGAACAAGAGTCAGACTCAATAAAAATTGCCGGTTTAGTTTGTAGGAATTTCAGTTATGAATATTCTAGAGAGAATGCAGATATTTCATTGTATGAATATTTCGAGAAGCAAAACTTTGTTGCAATCAGCAATGTAGATACCAGGGCTTTGGTTAGCTATATTAGAGATAAAGGAGCGATGAATGCAATAATTTCTACTGAAACGGATATAGATGTGTTACAAAAGAAATTGAAAGAAGTGCCTTCTATGGATGGTTTGGAATTGGCTTCAAAAGTATCTACTAAAAAAGCATATACCGTTGGTAATAAAAATGCCAAATATAGAATTGCAGCATTAGATATTGGGATCAAACAGAATATTCTCAATAACTTAACTCAGAGAGATTGTTATGTGAAAGTTTTTCCATACGATTCGTCTTTTGAAGAAATGCATTCTTTTGGTCCTGATGGATATTTTTTATCAAACGGACCAGGTGATCCTAATCCATTAGTTCAGGCTCAAAATGTTGCAAAAGAAATTATTGAGAAAGATCTTCCATTATTTGGGATTTGTCTAGGACATCAGGTTATTGCTTTAGCCAATGGAATTTCAACCTATAAAATGCATAATGGACATAGAGGGATCAATCATCCTGTAAAGAATCTAATGACCGGTAAAGGTGAGATCACATCTCAAAATCATGGTTTTGTTGTTGATAAAAAGGAAGTTGAAAAAAATAATAAATTTCAAATTACACATGTGCATTTAAATGATGATACTTTAGCCGGAATGAAGATGAAAAACAAAAATTGTTTTTCTGTCCAATATCATCCCGAAGCTAGTCCCGGCCCACATGATTCTTCCTATTTATTTGATCAGTTTATTGAAAATATTAATAAGAATTAATCTGTTATAAGGAGTTATTCATAACGAAAACTTAAGTAAAAAATAATTTTTTTTCTTCTTAAAATTTACTTCTTTTGAGTAACTTTACAAATCAATATTAAAATTAAAAAATAAAGAAAAATGAGTATAATTTTAGATATCCACGCAAGACAAATTTTTGATTCAAGAGGAAACCCAACTGTAGAAGTAGATGTAATAACTGAAAACGGAGTTCTCGGTAGAGCTGCTGTTCCCTCAGGTGCATCAACCGGTGTTCACGAAGCTGTTGAATTACGTGATGGTGGCAAAGACTATATGGGAAAAGGCGTTTTAAAAGCGGTAGAAAATGTTAATGAAATAATTGCCGAAGAACTTTTAGGAATGTCGGTTTTTGAACAAAACATCATTGATCAGATAATGATTGATCTAGACGGAACACCTAACAAATCAAAACTTGGTGCCAATGCAATATTAGGGGTTTCATTAGCAGTGGCAAAAGCAGCAGCAAATGAATCAAATATGTCATTGTACAGATATGTAGGGGGGGTTAGTGCAAATACTTTACCTGTGCCAATGATGAATATTGTAAATGGAGGATCACATTCCGATGCACCTATAGCATTTCAGGAATTTATGATCATGCCGGTAAAAGCTAAAAGTTTTACACATGCCATTAAAATGGGATCTGAAATATTCCATAATTTAAAAAGTATCCTACACGATAGAAATTTGAGTACAGCAGTTGGTGATGAAGGAGGGTTTGCTCCATCTTTTGATGGAACTGAAGATGCAATTGAAACTATAATTAAAGCTATTTCAAAAGCAGGTTATAAAGCCGGTGATGATGTTATGTTAGCTTTGGATTGCGCTGCAGCAGAATTTTATGAAAATGGTAAATATAATTATGCCAAATTTGAAGGAAAATCAGGAGTAGTTAGAGATTCTAAAGAGCAAGCCGAATATTTGGCAGAATTAGCCGAAAAATATCCATTGATCTCTATAGAAGATGGTATGGATGAAGATGATTGGGATGGCTGGAAATATTTAACCGAAATAATTGGTGATAAAGTCCAATTGGTAGGTGATGATCTGTTTGTAACTAATGTAGAAAGACTTTCAAAAGGAATTAAAAACAATATCGCAAATTCTATTTTGATCAAAGTAAATCAAATAGGAACATTAACTGAAACCATTTCAGCTGTAAATATGGCTCATAATGCCGGATACACTTCAGTAATGTCTCACCGTTCAGGTGAAACTGAAGATAATACTATTGCTGATCTTGCCGTTGCTTTAAATACCGGTCAAATAAAAACCGGTTCAGCTTCAAGAAGTGACCGTATGGCAAAATACAATCAATTGTTAAGAATTGAAGAAGAATTAATGAGCAATGCTTATTTCCCAGGAACGAAAGCTTTTAAAGTGAAAAGTTAGTTTTTCAATAAATAGTGACTGGTCGGAAATACCTTGAAATTAAAATCGTTTCTTTTCGTGTTATTTCTTTTTTTTCTATTCGTTTGATGCTACAGCATCTACTTCATAGAAGAAAACTGAAATTCCTTCAAAAATATTCCGATTTATAAAATTCGTCTATTTCCGACCGGGCACTAAATAATATTTTAAGCCAATTTATTAAATATGAATTGGCTTTTTTTATATGTACTGTTTGTTGCATAAAGAAAATTTATGATAAAAATCAGTTTTATAAGTAGTATTACTTTGTAAATTTGGTAGGAGTTTAGAAAATAATTTAAAAAGCAATAGATATTATGAGTAAATTAAAAAGAAAGTTATTCAAAAAAATTGAGGAACACCGACCAAGAACAACCAGGTTGTTGAAGGAGCATGGAGATAAAGTAATCGATCAAGTTACTGTAGCTCAAGCAATTGGAGGCATGAGGGGAATAAAGAGTTTGGTTACTGATATTTCTTATCTTGATCCTCAAGAAGGAATTCGCTACAGAGGTTTTACATTACCCGAAGTACTTGAAAAACTTCCAAAACCAGAAGGTGCAGAAATGCCTTATGTTGAGGGGTTATATTATTTACTTCTTACCGGAAAAATTCCAAGTCAAAAAGAAGTTGAAGAAGTAGTTGTTGATTTTAATAATAGAAGGATAATACCTCGTTATGTTTGGGATGTTATTGATTCTTTTCCTAGTAACAGTCATCCTATGGCAATTCTATCTGCTGCTGTAATGAGTTTGCAAAGGGAATCCCATTTTAATATTGAGTATCAGCAAGGTATCAGTAAGATGGATTATTGGAGTTCAACTTATGAAGATGCTACAAATTTAATGGCAAAAATGCCACTAATTGGTGCTTATATTTATAACAAACTTTACCATCCTGAAAAAGGACATCGTTATCCAAAGCCAACCTTAGATCTAGGTGGTAACTTTGCTTATATGATGGGAAAAGATAAACCTTATGACGATGTTTCACGTATGTATTTTATTATACATGCTGATCATGAAAGTGGAAATGTAAGTGCCCATACCGGACATTTAGTTGCCAGCTCATTATCAGATGTATATTATGCTACTTCAGCAATGATCAATGGTTTAGCAGGTCCGTTACACGGATTGGCCAATCAGGAAGTATTGCGTTGGTTGCAAGGATTAAGAGAGCAAATGGGCGGTAAATTACCTTCAGAAGCTGAAATGAAAAAATATGTTTGGGATACTTTAAATAACGGTCAGGTGATACCTGGATATGGGCACGCAGTATTGCGTAAAACAGATCCAAGATATACTGTTCAGAGAGAATTTTGTTTAAAACATCTTCCAAATGATGATATCTTTAAATATGTTGACGCACTTTATAATGTAGTGCCTGATATTTTAAGAGAACACGGTAAAGCAAAAAATCCATGGCCAAATGTGGATGCACAATCAGGTGTTGTTCAATGGCATTATGGAGTTACACAATTTGATTTTTATACTGTATTATTTGCTATTGGTAGATCTATTGGTGTTTTATCAAATATTATTTGGGATAGAGCTTTAGGTTATTCATTAGAAAGACCTAAATCAATTACAACAGATATGTTAGAAGATATGGTTGGTATTAAAAAGTAAAAGATATTTATTTTACATTTAATTGATTGGATTTATTAAGCCTTGCCGAATTTGGCGGGGCTTTTTTTTAGTCTTTTTTTTAAAAGAAAACTGAAC
>JAOZVI010000121.1 GCA_029938265.1 Flavobacteriaceae bacterium
GCGGGTTCGACTAACTAAAAAATTGAAATTAATTTTTTAGAGTCTCACGAATAAAAAATCATTATCTTAACAAAAAGATTTTTTGACATGAAAAATATTATTGTTGCCATTGATATTCATAAGAATGAAGAATTATTAGTAAATAAAGCAATAGAAATTGCTAAAAAATATGATGCAAAAATCTGGATCATTCATGCTTCAGCTCCTGATCCTGATTTTGTGAGCTATAAAGCAGGTCCGCAAAGTGTTCGTGATGACAGAGCTAAAACTTTATTATTGGAAAATAAATTAATAGAAGATCTAACAAAAAAAGCCAAACAAAAAGGTCTTGAAGCAACCGGTTTATTAATTCAAGGCGCAACGGTTTCTTTAATTATTGAAGAATGCGATAAATTACAAGCTGATCTGCTCATCATTGGGCATAAAAAACAAGGCTTCTTGCAAAGAATCTTAAAAGGCAGTGTTGCCGGTGGTATTTTAGAAAATACTAATATTCCTCTATTGGTAATTCCTTTGGCTGACTAATCTAATCAAATATCAAATTATCATTAAAACTTATCCCATCAACTTCATAAATATCTTCTAATTGAATGGATAAGTGCTTGGTGATTTTCACCAGATAATCCTCATTTTTAGTAGCAACTTCAATGGCTTTTATTGTTTCGTTCTTAGTATTCTTAAAAACGATCATATCCATTTCTGTGTAACCTTCGGGATATTTATTTTTTATTAATCTTAAAATATCACGGGTTAGATTGTGGTAATCAACTATAACTCGTTTCATAATATTTAAATTATAAATTAAATAATAGTCTCAAATTGAAATATCGTGTAATATCATAAACAGATTTTACGATCACTTATTGTATAAACCTGTCATTTTGATAGTTTATAAATGTAAAAGGAATTATTTAGTGTAAAAAAGATTGTGGGTTAAAAAAAAAAACCGAAAGCAGAAACTAATAGGTTTAACCCTAGTTACTCTCTACCATAGTTCTTTTAAATTTTAACTTACCGTCTTCATTATAGGAAACATAGTCGCCTATTTCTCTACCATTTTTATAGTTGGCTTTAAGCTCTAACTGTCCATTTTCAAAATATTTTTCATACAAGCCATCTTCCAAACCATCTTTATAAGTTGTTTTAACATATAAGTTTCCGTTTTCAAAGTATTGCTCTATCGGACCGTTTTTTATACCGTTAACGTAGGTTGTTTTGATTCTTAACTGGCCATTTTCATAATATCCCTCGTATGGTCCGTTTTGTTTACCATTTGCAAAGGTGATCTCTCTTTTTAATTGACCATTTTCATAATATTTCTTTAAAATACCATCATACTCACCATTGACTAAAGTACCTTTACCCTGAAGTTGACCATTTTGATAATAAGTATCTAAAGAACCATTGTATTTTCCATCTTTAAACGATGTTTCAATTTTTAACTGGCCATTTTCATAATATTCCTGATAAGGCCCATTTATCTTATCATTTTTAAAAACAGTTTTTCTTCTTAACTGACCATTTTCATAATACAGTTCATAAGGCCCTTCTTTTTTGCCGTCTTCAACATGATAGTATAATTTTGTGATAATATGGTTTTCATATACAACACCATTTAATTTTTTCCCATTTGAATAAATTAAAGTGTTTCCATTTTCGTCTCTCTTTTCAATATCAGAAACATTTACTTTTAATTGAGAATACAATTGAGTAATTGACATTCCAATAACCAACATTAATACGACCCCTTTTTTCATTGTACTAAGTTTTAAACCCTTTTTTATTTAGTAAACAGATGCAAATATATATTATTATCTTGTAATACAAAGGATTACTAATTTAAATATGAATATTTACATACTTTAAACTTTGTTTTTTAATATAAAAACCACCAATATAAAATTGATGGTTTGTAGTGTTAAATATTATAAGTTCAAAGGATTTTTCAAAAGTTGATCTTAGAAAAACAGATCAAACCATCTTACCATTATCATAAACTAATTTGGTTTTTAACTCACCTTTTTCATCATATTCTTCAATAATACCATCGAGCATACCTTTTTTATATTTTCCTTTTTTCCACAATATACCATTTTCATAGTAGGTTTCATATTTCCCATTTTTTAAATTATCTTTAAAACTCGATTTAACTTCTAATTTACCATTTTCGTAATACTTCTCATAAAGCCCGTCTCTTAAACTATTTTTAAAGTGTATCTTTTGATTCAATTGACCATTCTCATAATAATGCTTATAAAATCCTTCTTCTACTCCATCTTTAATACTCCATTCATGCTTCAATTGACCTTCTTTATAATTTTCAAAAACAATACCGTTTATTCTTTCTCCATTGATCAGATAAATTGTTTGTTCATCAACAAATTTTTGCTCAACTTCTGACTTTTTAATTCTGCTTTCAGATTGACAGCTCATTAGAAAAAATGTTATTCCTAAAAATAAAAATGTTATTATATTTTTCATATTTAAAATTTTATATATTATTAAAAAAAGCGGTTCAAATATACTTATTAAAACTAAAAAAACATCTAAATATCAAGTTTTATCACTAAAATATTTAGCCTAAAATTCAACAGTCTCAAAACATAAATATTTAATAAACCTCTTATGATCAATTAACTCGCTTTATTCATGAAAATCATATGATATTTATTTATCATTCTGATTAACAGATAAAGAAATACGATCATTTAAAATTAATTGAATTGTTTTAACTTATTGATATACTGATCTATAAGACAGTAAAACCTTGCAAGATATAAATTTTAATTATTTTTTTTCTCTCTATTTTCTAAACGATATTCATCCTGTTCTTTGCTCTCTCGTATCATATCCTCCATATTATCTATTTGAGGAGATTCTTCAACTGCTTTCCAATCAAATGTTTCATCAAATGGATCAAGTGCTTTTTGAGGATCAAAAACACGTTTATTTACCGGTAATGCATTATAAGGTTTATAATCAGGAGTATCAGTAAAGAAATCCGAAAGATCGTTTGCTCCGGCATCATATTGATTTAAATATGGCAATCCCAAAATATTCCAGAAAGATTTAAATAAACTACCAAAACTATAATGAACATGACTGACATAATCTCTTTTTACCCAGGGAGAAATTATCATTAATACACTTCGATGAGCATCAATATGATCTACTCCGTTTTGTGCATCATCTTCAGTGATCACAATTAACATATTTTTCCAATAAGGTGTGTGCGATAAATATTCAACAATTCGGCCAACAGCCAGATCATTATCCGCCATATAACTTTCCCTAAAAGGATAACCTGCTTCCGGACGGTCACCGGCACCATGGTCATTTGGAATAATAACTGTTATAAACTCAGGCATGATATCATCATCTTGCATCCATTTTGTATCAAATTCTTTAATAAATTGATCGATCCTGAACTGATCAGGAATCGCCATATTATAGGTAGGATACATTTTTGAAGTACGTTCAAAAAGAGGCTGCGGCATAGGGTAATTGATGTACTGATGAACACCGGTATATTTATATCTTTCTTTATAAAGTGCCGGTTCAAACATAATACTAAAACCAAAATTGTAAAAAGTTGCTTTATGACGTTCCAAATGATCCCACATAGATCCCGCCTCATTATAATCTTCAGGATATATAGCGCCTGCTGCTCCATTCATAGCAAAAACACCCGGTGCTTTTGAATCATCCCTATAACTTCTGTTGCCACCATAACTGGCCGCAGTTGATGTTTCGCACCATTCATTGGGATAAGTATTAACCAGCCAGCGATGACCATCAGCAGAAACATCTGAATCTACATAAAAATTGTCTGAAAAAGCAAACTGTTCGGCAATAGCCAAATGATTTGGCATAACAGTTATATTTGAAATAGAATCTGTTTTTTTATTATTAAAAAATGATACATTCATCCCATAACGCGAAATGGTTGGATCTCCATTACCTTTTTCTAACTGACCAAATATTTCGTCGTAAGTTCTATTCTCTTTTGATATAAATACAATGTGTTTAATGGGACTTTCTTTCTCTCCTGGAAATAATGGGATGGGATTATTTTTCCTTTGATGAAACACAGGATCATCGGCCTTTGTAAATTTAAAATTATTGGAAATAACCTGTTCTGTCATTTTTTTGAGCTGACCGTCTCGCGGAATATCAACAATCTGTACAGTACCTTTCATTAAAGAACCTATATAACTACCCTCAGCTTTTTTTTCAAATGCTGCTCCTCCGTTTGGCCCGCTTCCATAACCCTTGGCATTTGCAATAATTAATTTTTTACCATCACTACTTACTTCAATTTTTGAAGGAAACCAACCCGTTGGAATATGCCCCAAAACTTTAAAATCTGATACATTAATAACAGCAACAGCATTAATTCCGGACTCAGCCACATAAAGTCTTTTATTATCAGAACTCAATGCCAGACCAAATGGAATAATACCTCTAAACTGTTTCACCCGCTTATCAGGTTTTAGATAAATTGTATGTATTACAGTATCTTTTTCAATAGAAATAACAGAAATATTATCATTGGTACCATTACTGACAAATACAAGATCTTCAGTAGCAACAATTGAATTTGGACTAGATCCTCCAACTGCAGGAATTCCTTCGATCATTGAGCCTACCAAATGACCCGTTTTAATTTTAGCGATCACTTCAGGCTTTTCAGAATCCTTAAGATCAATGGCAAATACTGAGAAAGCTTCAATTGCATTCAGATCACCTAAACCAGGAATTTTTATGGTATCATTTTCTATCCCTTCAATCATCTCTTTAGAACCGTAAGCAAATGCCGGATAGTCAATCGATTTAGACTTGCCTTTATTTGTTGTGATACGTGAATACTCAAACATTCCAACATTTGCCACATAGGCTTTTTTCTCATCAGGAGATAGTTGAATACCAAAAGGATACCTGCCAACCGGTACAGAATGCTTAAGTTTTTTTGTTTTGGTGTCAATAATTACCATTCTAAAACCAATCTGATCAACAGCATAAAGTGTTTTTCCATCTTTAGATAATTTCATATCGCCAATATAGCCATGTGAATAATCAAATTTATCCGAAACAAATGAACAATCTATTGAATCTTTCTTTGCTCCGGTACTGATATCAAACAAATATATTTTATTTTCCTGTCCACCTGCCACATACACAGTTTGATTATCCGGTGATATGGCAAGCCCCATAAATACAGAAGCCAACACTCCTTTATCGGTTGATGATCCGGGAGGAATTTGCTGCACTTCCGGATTTTGAGATAAAATATTGCGAATAATTGTAATCGATAATGGACTGATACCTGAATTAGCGGTAACGGCAACATTTCCATCATGACTTAAAGTTAAGCCAAATGGATGAGGTGCTGTAATTATACTCTTGCCGGCAGGCGTAATAAACCGACCGTTTGGAATTACCGTTTTACCATCTTTATTAATTTTAGTAAATTTACTACCGGAAGGAGAAGATATGATCCACAACTCACGATCCTTTTTATTATTTTGAAAATTACACGCTGTAAGAAGTAGTAATACGAGCAGTTGAATAATTATTTTCATATATCTTCAGGTTAGGATATCTTTTAAGACATGACTCATTTTATAAAAACAAATATAAAAGTTTATCCTTATATATTTATGGATAACGATCGTTTTTATCATTGTCAACCAAAACATTATCGGTCTAAAAGACCATTAATTATTATTTGCTGGTCTTTCTCAATCAAAGATCTTTATCGTATATTTGGTAGTAGCATCACCTCTTGTTATTAATTATAAAAATTAAACAGATGAAACTAAAAATTGATTTTAAATCATTTGAATGGTGGTATTGGTTTATCACACTTATCGCAATTATTATTGGTCTGTACGGAGTGGTTGAAGGATTCTACCTTGCAATTCTTATTAGTATCATTCAATTTATTCACTTTACAATTTCAAGTGGATTTGCCGCATTAGCAACACAGGTTCGTTTAGTTTATGCTATTCTAACAATTATCGCTTTATTTATCCCCTATAATATATTTTATTGGATATTATTATTTGGTACAATTATGGTGGTTCTGTTTGATAGATGTATGATCGAAAAAGTACTGAATTCTATGCCCTGGAATAAGAATGTAAAACCATCATAAATTAAAGGAATATTTGCTAATTTAAATTCAAATTAAACATCCACTTAGAAAAAAGATGAATCCCCTATCTGGTAATTAGATTGTGATTTAAAAGGTAATAAATTAAAAACTTAATCCTTAAATCACTAACTTTATGACAATTTTAAATGTATAACATTATGAAAACAATAATTCTAAAACATAGATTTCTTTACTTATTTATTATTCTTGGTTTAAGTATTTCATTTAATAGTTGTAGTTCAGACGATGACGATGAACCAACACCTCAAGCTTTTTTAGAAAAATATGATGGGACAAAGTGGGTTAATACAGATGAATTTACTTTTTACATAAGATTAAATGATAATCCCAACAAACTTATTGAAAGCTGGATCTTATTTGATGATTGTTATTTTTATGATGTTGATTTTGAATCAGAAGGTGTTGAAATAATTGAAAATTCGAAAGATGAATTAGTTATTAAATATACTGATGATGGAGAAATTATTACCGTAACACTTACCATGCAAGGAGAAACTCTTAAAGTAGTTGTTAAAGAAGAAAATGAAGAAAATATTATATATTTTGATAAAACATCAGAAAATGTAGACGGTTTATTAATTTGTCCTGTTTAATTTTTAACATTTTTTCACTAGCATCCGAAAGTCGGAGTTTTAAAAAGCCCTCAGAATCTTGTATTTTTGAGTTCGACAAAAACTATATAATATGGGACTCTTCAGGCGCAACAAAAATAACAATAAACCCCTTATCAGACAAATCTTAGATTTAGTACCACGAT
>JAOZVI010000122.1 GCA_029938265.1 Flavobacteriaceae bacterium
GGTCGATTCCTATTATTGGGTTCAGGGCTTGCCCTGAGGTTTAATACCTTTTATTTAAAAAAACTTTTGGGTTTTCCTGCAATAAACTCTTTTAAATAAAAGGGTTCAAAATAAGCTACATCTTCTATTTCATTTCTGTTATATTTTTCAAATGAAAGTTTTGACATATACTTAGCAGAAGGAAAATAATTATCTAAAAAAATAGCATTTTTATGCTGGATAACGTTTTTACATTTTTCTGAACCATCACCCAAAAAATACACTTTACCTTTGTTTAAATATGCTAAGAAAGAATGTTTATCAATAATTTCAGCAGAGGTTTCTTTAATTTGTTGATGTTCATGATCAAAAACAGCACTATAAACCTCCATTCTTCTTGCATCTATAAGAGGAATTATATATTCATTTTCTTCAATATCAATGGCGTTGGCAAGTAAAGTTAATGTTTCAACAGAAAGTAAAGGTTTATCTAAAGAAAAGCACAACCCTTTAGCAGTAGAAACACCAATTCTTAAACCGGTATAAGAGCCTGGCCCCTTGCTAACTGATACAGCATCAACATCTTGCAAAGTAATATTAGCTTTTCTGATCACATTTTCTATAAAAGTATGCAATTTTTCAGCATGAGAAAACTCACCTTCGTTCAATTCTTTTAAGGCAATAACTTTACCGTTTACAGATAAACTTACCGAACAGTTTTTAGTAGCAGTTTCAATGTTTAAAATAGTTGTCAATTCTTTATTTTTTTGCAAAGATATTGAAACCTAGGGTAAGTGGAAAAGCATGAGGATATTATTTTCAAATAGAATTCATGTTCAAAAAGCAGAAATATTTTTTATACCTTTAGCTTCGTTTAAAAAATGTATAAAACAAAGTTTTTTTAATATTTACGGATGAGTTACAATCAAAATTATTCAAAATTAGAGGAAGCATTTTTGTCGATCAAATCAGGGGATGATAAAAAAATAGAAATTGATAATTATGAGATCTATAAATATAATTTTCATTCTTCTTTTTATAATCTTTTACCTGGTAATGAGAAATATCATTGTGATAAACACGATTTGAATTTTGATGATACCATATCCTATTATAATCAAATTGAAGGGATTGATAAGAGCGTTAATAAAAAAGATGTTTCAATTAAAGAAAACATTGATTTTAATTACTATTTGTTAAAAGCTAAAAACAACAAACCAGTTAAAAAAGTCACTTTTATTTTTCACGGTTTAAATGAAAAGAATTGGGATAAGTATTTACCTTGGGGACAAGCAATAAGCGAAAGAACTCAAAGTACAATTGTATTTTTTCCTATAGCATTTCACATGCACAGGGCTCCACTTGAATGGAGTAATATGAGAAAAATGTATAAACTAAGCGAAAGGAGAAAAGAAAAATATCCCAATATTATTAATTCCACACTATCAAATGTTGCCATTAGCATGCGCCTACATTCAATGCCTCAAAGAATGATTTGGTCGGGGTTACAAACCTACTATGATATTATCCAGTTTATTGAAGATTGCAAAAATGATCATCATGAAATCATAGATAAAGATTTTACATTTGATATTTTTGCTTATTCAATAGGAGGATTTCTAGCTCAAATTTTAAAATTGTCAAATTTTAATAATTATTTTAATAAAGCAAAACTTTGCTTATTTTGTGGTGGAGTTGTAATAAATCGTATTTCGCCTGTTTCAAAATTTATTTTGGATAGTGAGGCAAATATTGCACTCTACGCATATCTCGCTGAACATTTTGACAGCTTTTTAAAAAAAGATGCATTTTTAAATCATTATATTAAGGAAGATCATTTTGAAGGAAAAGTATTTCATGCAATGCTTGAATATCAAAATATGCGTGAATTCAGAGAAAGTCTATTAAAAAAAGTTGAAGATGATATTTATGCAATTGCATTATTAAAAGATAAAGTAATACCATCGTTTGAAGTTTTTAATACACTACAGGGAGCTTATAGAAATATTGACATTAAGGTTGATGAGTTTGATTTTAGTTATAGATATTCACATGAAAACCCTTTTCCTGTAAATTCAAACAATCCAGAACTTGTTGACGAGAACTTTAATATGATCTTTGATAAGGTTGGTAACTTTTTTAATAAGAAGTAATTTAAAATTTAGCTATTATTTAGAAAATATATCTGAATATTTTATATTTTTGTTCACCTAACTTAAAAATATCAAAAATGAAAAAATTAGTAATTATTCTAAGCATCTTGGCTTTGGGTATATCTTGTGCAAAAAACACAAAAAAAGAAAACCAATCAGAAATTGACAAAACTGAAGTAGCTGAAAAAGTTACTGAAAGACCAGTTTTAGCTTTGGCTGAGTTTGATACGAGTGCCGGACAATATGTAAATAAAGAAGTTCAGGTAAACGGGATTGTTGATCATGTTTGTAAGCATGGAGGCAAAAAATTATTATTGGTAAATGATGCCGGTGATGTACATGTTGAAAGTGAAACGCGTTTTGACGATGCATTGGTTGGAGATGAAATTTCATTAACAGGTATTGTAAAAGAGTTTAAAGTAGATGAAGCTTACTGCTTGCAAAAAGAAGAAGATCATCTGCAAAATCATAAAGAAGGAACTGATAGTGATGATGTTTATGCCAAAAAGATGGAACAAATAGAAATTTATAGGGATTCTATGAAAGTTGCAGGTGTAGATCATTTATCTTTCTACTCTTTAGATTATGTTTCTCATCAAATGAAAAATAACTAAAATTGAGTTTTTCCATCTCGGGAAGTCTGACCGATAGGCAGGGATTTAAAATGAGCATATGAAAAAACTTCGCAAGTGGAGTAGAATTCTACATCGGGATATTGGCTATTTCTTTATCGGAACTACAATAATTTACGGATTATCAGGTATTGCATTAAATCATATAAATGATTGGAATCCAAATTACACTGTTGAGGTAGATCGTTTTGAAACAAAAATTTCTTTAAATAAGAGTGATAATTTAGAAGAAAATATTGCTCAATTCTTAGATGAGGTTGCTCCTAAAGAAACCTACAAAAAACATTATTACCCTCAAGATGATATCATCAAGATATTTTTAAAAGGAGGATCTTCAATTGTAGTTAATACCAACTCGGGAAAAGGTAGTGCAGAATATTTAAGAAAACGATTGGTTTTTTATGAGGTAAATTTTTTGCATTATAATCCGAACAAGTGGTGGATGTGGTTTTCTGATATTTTTGCAGGTGCTTTAATTCTTTTTGCAATTACTTCGTTATTTATGGTAAAAGGGAAAAAGGGGATAACTGGCAGAGGAGGTGTTTATACAGCTTTAGGAATTGTAATACCACTTGTTTTTTTATACCTCTTATTGCGATAAAAACTCGGGTTTTTATGAATTATATTATTAATTTGAAAAATGATTGGAAGAAAAAACATTTTAATATTATTGTTGATATTTATAGGATTCAATATTTCTTGTTCTCAAAAAAAAGCTAAAGAGAAACAGATATTAAATGTTGACACAGTTCAAAAAAAAACAGCTGAAGAGCTTGTTGCTTCAAAAAATACTTCAGATATGAGCTATAAACAATTGATGAATATTTTAAACAGTGGTTCAGTAATGGTTCATCAGGGAATAATTATTGAAAACAAACAAATGGTCATAGAAGGTGCTGGTCTTATATTAAATCATGCAGCTCCAAAAGAAAACCCATGGTTTATCATGCATGAATCAGAACAGGAGAATTTTAAAAATAGCTTACTATCATATGATATTGTACTAGATAATTATGCAAAAAAGCTTGCTGAAGAGGCTAATAATGAAGATTGGTTAAAAGCAAGTAAAACAGCTCATGAATTAATGAACTCATGTATTGTTTGTCATTCGTTGTGGAGGTATAAAGTAGAATAGCAAGTAATAAGATAATTTTAAAAACAATTTTCACAAAAATAATCTCATGTTATGTATTTATAGTCAATAGATTAATTTTTTACTTCATGATCATTGAAAAGCATTTTAACCAAATTATAAATGCAAAATATTTCAAGGATTTTATCCTTAAATTTTGTATTTTTATGCTATAAGTTAGTGATTCATATTAATGTAGATCATAACGATCATTTTAATTTTGCTTGGTTAAGATGACAAATACACTTAAAATAACATCCAATATAAAGAACTTTTTTATTGAGATTGGTGAGTTATCTTATTTCGCCGGTCATTTTTTTAAAGAAGCTTTTTCAAGACCTTTTGAGTTTAAGGAACTTTTGCGTCAGTGTTATAATGTGGGTAATCGCTCGTTGTTATTGGTTGGTGTAACCGGATTTATCTTAGGACTTGTGTTCACGCTTCAATCAAGGCCGACCCTAGCTGACCTAGGTGTAGAATCATGGATACCCTCAATGGTGAGTATTTCAATTGTAAGAGAAATTGGTCCGGTGATCATAGCGCTTATTTGTGCTGGTAGAATTAGTTCAGGTATAGGGGCAGAATTGGGTTCAATGCGGGTTACTGAACAAATTGACGCTATGGAAGTTTCGGGTACAAACCCTTTTAAATATTTGGTAGTTACACGAATAATGGCAACAACGTTAATGGTGCCTTTACTTATAATTTTTGGGGATGCCATTGCGTTATTTGGATCGGCAATAGTTGAAAATCTAAAAAGTGATGTATCATTGGTTCTTTACTTTAACAAGGTTTTTAACGCATTAAAGTTTACTGATATCTTTCCGGCTACAATAAAAACTTTTTTCTTTGGTTTTGCTATTGGATTGGTTGGGTGTTTTAAAGGTTATAATTGTAAAAAAGGAACTGTTGGTGTTGGAGAAGCTTCGAATATAGCTGTAGTTTATACCTCTATGCTCATTTTTATAATTGATTTTATAGCTGTTTTTGTTTTTGATATATTCTTTGAAATTTAATAATGAAAGTTGATAATAACATAGTACCTATTTTAAAGATCAAAGATCTAAGAAAAAGCTTTGGTGATAACCATGTTTTAAATGGTTTTAATATGGAGTTATTTGATGGAGAGAGTTTGGTGGTTATGGGTAAATCAGGTTCCGGAAAATCAGTAATGATAAAGTGTATTGTTGGATTGATCCAGCCCGATAGTGGTGGTATTGAAATTATGGGTAAAGACATTATGAAATTAGAGCATAATGAACTGGATTTTTTGCGTACTGAGATTGGTTTTCTTTTTCAGGGAAGCGCATTATATGATTCAATGACTGTAAGAGAAAATTTAGAATTCCCTTTGCGGATACATAAAGATACCCCTGAAAAAAATGAAGAATTAGTTAAAGATGCCTTAGAAAGTGTTGGCCTTGCTCATGCTATAGATCTAATGCCGAGCGAACTTTCAGGAGGAATGAAAAGAAGAATCGCTTTAGCGAGAGCCATAATTCTTCAACCAAAAGTTATAATTTATGATGAACCAACAACGGGTCTCGATCCAATCACTGCAAAAGAGATTATTGAATTAATGAGAGAGATTCAGCTTAAGCAAGGTTCATCATCACTAATAATTACACACGATGTAGATTGTGCTAGAGTTATTTCAAACAGAATGATCTTATTAATTGATGGTATTAATTATGCTGAAGGAACTTTTAAAGAATTATCATCTTTAAAGGATAAAAAGATACAGGCATTTTTTAAATAATAGTATTATGAAAAAGTCAAATAAACAAAAATTTAATCTCGGCTTATTTGTTGTTATTAGTTCTTTAGCCCTAATTACAGCACTTTATTTTATAGGTAAAAAGCAAAATTTATTTGGTAAAACCTTTACAATAAGTGCAGTTTTTAGTAATGTAAATGGATTACAATTAGGTAATAATGTTCGGTATTCCGGAATAAATGTGGGTACTGTTAAGGGAATTGATATGCTTAACGATACAACAATTTTTGTTGAATTGATAATTGAATCTAAAATGCTGGAACATATGAAAAAAAATGCTATTGCAGCCATAGGATCTGATGGATTGGTAGGGAGTATGATCATAAATATTGTACCCAACAGAAAAGCATCAGTGCCAATTATAACCGGAGATACAATTATATCCTATAGCAAAATAACCACCAATGATATGCTATCAACTCTAAATACAACCAATGAAAATGCAGCATTGCTAACAGCAGATCTATTAAAAATTACCACAGACATCAATAAAGGAAAAGGGGTTATAGGAACATTGATCAATGATTCTGTTATGGACGCAAGTTTTAAGCAAACAATTAAAAACCTTAAAGTATCAAGTGCAAATATTTCAATAACAATTGACGAATTAAATAAGATTATAAAATCTGTTGACTATGAAAATAGTTTGGTGGCAGTACTATTAAGTGATTCAATATCTGGAATTAAAATTAAAACCATTATTGAAAATTTAGAAAAATCAAGTCATGGTATAGATTCAGTTCTTACAAATATAAATGATGTTGTGGTAGAGTTTAAAGATGGTAAGGGTACATTAAATTATGTTGTTAATGATACAATACTTGTCAATGATGTAGATGAAACAATTAAGAATTTTAAGGAAGGAAGTGTATTGTTAAATGAAAATTTAGAAGCCCTTAAACACAATTTTCTTTTAAGAGGTTATTTTAAGAAATTGGAGAAAGAAAAATTAAAAGAAGAAAAGAAGAAAGAAAAATAAAGAGAAATCAAAATAAAGAAGCCTGAAGATTCAAATGTTCAGGCTTTAATTTTATATTTTAACCAAATGCGCTAATTGTTTGAACTTAGTATACTATTGATAGAAGAGAATCAGGGGAGAGAATTTGTGTTATTATCAACAGGTACCAGGATTGTATGTATGAATTCATTTGGCAAAGAGCAGTTAA
>JAOZVI010000026.1:0-2016 GCA_029938265.1 Flavobacteriaceae bacterium
ATACAATAAAAAGGGTTATTTTTTTCATAATTTTCAGGTTTAGTTTATTAGTATTTTGTTAATTAGATTAATAAATTGAAGAACAAATTTAATTAAAATTGTTTATACCACAACTATTGATGTCTGAAATTCAAATTTTCAGAATATTATTAATAAAAATCGTTCGATTATTACCTTAATGGTAAACATCCAATTTTGGGCTTTAATACAGATTTTTTTAATGATTTAATATTATATTTTATTGACTATAACTATTTGATTTCATTTAACTTAATTTTATTATAGCATTAAAACATTAGCACATTATTTATTACTGTGATCTCGAAAGTAATATATGACCTGATTGGTTGTGTAGGAGTAGAGATTTATGAAGTAAATTATAGAAGATTTCGGATTGGTATAAAAATTAAAGTCATAGCAAAATTTAGTTTTTTTTACAATTGTATATTACCTATACGCTTGTTGTCTTTTTGTCGCCCCCCTCAAGGCTTAATTTTGCTATGACTTCCTCAATTAAATATTAACTAACCCTTTTTCGCAATTTTTTAAAACGTGTTAAAAAACAAATTAAAGTTGAGAGGGTTTTTAATGTAATTTGTTATTCCTTTTCATAACATTTTTCCCAACTCTTTTCAAAAAACGAACAAGTTTGTATAAAATTGTATTAAGTTTAAAAAAAAGGCTTTTTTTAGTGAAAAATCCCTGTTTTCAGGGAGGAAAAAATCAAAAATTTATCCTGAAATCATAAAAATGTTAAAATATTGTAAAGTCAGTATTTTTAACAATTGGCGAGGGCTTAGTGGCAAGTATTATAATTAATTAAAAAAAAATATTATTCAACCTTATTAATTGACTACTTTTGTAAATTGATTTTAAGAAAATAGATGACACTTACCCAATCAGAAAAGCAGGAAAAGAAAATAGGTAAAAAACTTTATGACTACCAACATGGAGCTATAGATAAAATATTTGATTGTATTAATACTAATCCTGATAATTATAATTTACTCTACCAATTACCAACAGGAGGAGGAAAGACCGTCATTTTTTCGGAAATAGCAAGAAGGTATATCAATTCAACAAAGAATAAAGTTCTTATTTTAACACATCGAATTGAGTTGAGCAAGCAAACTTCGCATATGCTCACAGAATTTGGTGTTCATAATAAAATTATTGACAGTAACGTAAAAGAAGTCTCTACGGATGATGATTATACTTGTTATGTTGCAATGGTTGAAACTTTAAACAATCGTATTAAAGATGAGAAAGTTGCAATACATGATATTGGTTTAGTTATTGTTGATGAAGCCCATTATAATTCATTTAGAAAATTATTTAAATATTTTGAAGAGTGTTTTATTTTAGGTGTTACTGCTACTCCGTTAAGCTCAAATATCAATTTGCCAATGTATGAGATCTATAATGATCTGATCGTAGGTGAAAATATAACTTCATTGATTGAAAAAGGTTTTTTGGCCGAAGCGACTACTTACAGTTTTAATGTTAATCTAACTTCATTGAAAATTGGAATGAATGGTGATTATACCGTAAAATCTTCCGAAGAACTTTATGTTAAAACAGATATGCAAACCAAACTTCTAACTGCATATAAACAAGAAGCTTTAGGCACAAAAACTTTAATATTCAATAATGGTATCAATACCTCAAGGCATGTTCATGATACTTTTACTAATGCAGGTTACAATGTTAAATACATTGACAATACAAATACAAAAGAAGAGCGGAAAAATATTTTAAAATGGTTTAAAGAAACACCAGATGCTGTTTTGACCTCAGTAGGTATTTTAACAACAGGATTTGACGAACCTACTATTGAAACAATTATTATAAACAGAGCTACAAAATCATTGGCTTTATATTTTCAGATGATCGGAAGAGGTTCGAGAATATTCAAGGATAAAACTACATTTAAAATTTTAGATCTGGGTAACAATCTTTCTAGATTTGGATTATGGACATCTGATATAGATTGGATGCATATTTTTAGAAACCCAA
>JAOZVI010000026.1:2026-22633 GCA_029938265.1 Flavobacteriaceae bacterium
TCCTTGAAAACTTATTGAGCGATGAAGAAATTGAAAGTAATTTTATCTATGTAATGCCAGAGGATTTGCGTAAAAAATTCTCGAGTACTGATAATATTGAATTTAATGTTAAGAAAACATATGCTGAAATTACAAAAGCAGGCCAAAAATCTAAAGATGTTCTATTAAGGTCAATTGCACAACATGCCAAAATGTGTGCTGAAAACAGTGAGGATGTTTTTGATGCCCATATTTTGTCACGAGATCTTGATGAAGATATTGTCTATAGAATAAAACAATATTCTTATTGTATTTTAAAAAGCTCTAAGAATTATGTAAAATGGCTTGAAGAAGATTATAAAAGGCAATTAAGAGTTAAAATAAGTCAGGAATTCTATTAATAATTTTTCCAGAATTCACGTTCTTTATTCAAACTATCTTCTTCTTCATGATATTCTTCAACAGGAGTAACTTTTAAAAAAGAGGGATGTTGTTCAATAGCTAATTCAATTTTTTCAACAATATCATCAACCGAATCATTTTCATAATCAATATCCATAGGTTCTTTTATGACCATTGTTTGTAAAATGCCTCGCTTTTTTATCATTAATCCTTTTTTATCAAAAGACCTTCTAAAGCCGTCAATTACTATCGGTATTACTATAGGTTTATTTTGCTTAATAATATGGGCAGTACCTCTTCTAATAGGTTTAAATGGAGTTGTAGTGCCTTGAGGGAAAGTAATTACCCATCCATCAGCTAAAGCTTTACTTATATTGGAAATATCAGTCATTTTTACTTGCTTTTTAACGTCTTTTCCTTTCTCCCTCCAGGTTCTTTGAATTGATATTGCTCCGGCATAGGCCATAATTTTTGGCAGAAGCCCTGAGCGCATAGTTTCTTTAGCAGCTACAAAATAAATATTTAATTTTGGATGATAGAGGTAGCCAACATCTTTAATATTATCAACTCTACCGCTTAAAGCAGCATTAAATACATGCTGCATTGCAGTTACGTCAGCAAAATAAGTTTGATGGTTGGCAACAAATAAAACATTGTTTGGTGGTAGATCTCTTATTATTTCCGATCCGTCAATTTGTAACTCATTAAAGCCTCTATACCTACGGTGTGATAATAAGCCTAATGTTCTAATCACTGTTTTTTTTAAAAACAAATTATTACCAAAGACATCTCTTTTAAATATATTCATATAAAGCTATTTGCGTCGCAAACTTAAAAAAAATACAAATTATAATGAAGTAAATAAATCTTTTATTTCACTTAATATCATTGCCGTTGCACCCCAAACTATATAATTATTTAATTTAAAGCATGGTACATCAACATCTTTCACATAACTTGTTGATAATATTTTTGATGTAACCGATCGTTTATCAAGCAAATCAGATAATTTTACTTCAATAATTTGTTCAACTTCATGGCTAATGCTAAATTTAGGAGTACTTGATACAATTCCTATGTAAGAATTAACCAAATAATTACTGGGAGGAATATAAGTTTGAGTCATTTCTTTTAAAATCTTAATTTCAGAATGATCAATTCCAACTTCTTCATGAGTTTCTCTCAAGGCAGTATTTTGTAAGTATTTATCTGCAAATTCATATTTTCCTCCCGGAAAACTAATTTGAGCTGCATGAACTCCATTATAATTTGCCCTTAAAGTTAATAAAAAACAAGTTTCGTTGCTAATATTTGGATAAAAAAGTGCTAAAACTGCGGCCTTTTTAGGTTTTAAGTTTATGAAATCTTCTTTAAAAAATACTTTTCGTTCTTTGGGAACCATTTTATATTGTGAATAGAGTCCGCCAAGATCTAATTTTTGCAGTTGATCAATTTGTAATAAAAATTGGTTGAAATCCATTAAATATTATATTTTTACAAATATCAAAATTATTCCTTAGCTATTCAAATTTGATAATTATTAATTAAAATATAAACTGTGAAAATTGGTATTGTTTGTTATCCAACCTATGGTGGAAGTGGTGTTTTGGCAACTGAACTTGGCATGGCATTGGCCAGAAAAGGACATGAAGTTCATTTTGTGACTTCGCACCAGCCGGTAAGACTTGATTTTTTAAATGCAAATTTATTCTTTCATGAGGTTTTTGTTGAAGAGTATCCCTTATTTCATTTTCAACCCTATGAACTGGCATTATCCAGTAAACTGGTTGAAGTTGTTGAAAAGTACAAATTGGACATTCTACATGTCCATTACGCTATTCCACACGCTTATGCAGCTTATATGAGTAAACAAATGTTGGGTCAAAAAGGCATTCATATACCAATAGTTACAACACTTCATGGGACTGATATAACTTTGGTTGGAAGTCATCCTTTTTATAAAACGGCAGTTGAATTTAGTATCAATAATTCTGATGTTGTTACAGCTGTTTCTGAAAGTTTAAGGACAGATACGTTACGCTTATTTACCATTTATAACAAAATTCAGGTAATTTATAATTTTATTGATTTTGAACATCAAAAAACATGGGAAGATGAAGATTGTTTGCGACAATCATTAGCAAAAGATGAAGAAAAAGTTATTACGCATGTTAGTAATTTCCGTCCTGTTAAAAGAGTAAATGATGTAATTACAATTTTTAATAAAATTCAGAAAAAAGTAAAATCAAAATTATTAATGGTGGGGGATGGCCCTGAACGGGAAAAAGCCGAGATATACGCTAAAGAATTGGGCATAAAAGATAAAATCTTATTTTTGGGAAAAAGTGATGAGGTTAGAAAAATATTATGCCTTTCGGATCTATTTTTATTGCCTTCTGAAACAGAAAGTTTTGGATTGGCAGCTTTAGAAGCTATGGCGGCTAGAACTACGGTAATTTCTTCAAATACAGGTGGTTTGCCAGAAGTTAATATACAAGGTAAAACTGGTTTTTTATGTGATGTTGGTGATACTGAAGCCATGGCTAAAAAAGCTATTTATTTACTTGAAAGTGAAGATAGATTAAATGAGTTTAAAGATCAAGCTTACCAATATTCACAAAAATTTTCAATTGATAACATTTTACCTAAATATGAACAGGTTTACCGTGAGGTAAAAAGTGATTGCTGTTAATTAATAATGATTTAATGGGTAATGAAAAGATGAGTTAATACGTATAATCAATTCAAATAATAGGATAAACCTTCTTCTATTAGATTATCAGGAACTTGAACATCGATCTCACATTCTTCTATGTTTTTGAGTAGAATAAAATTAACTTTTCCATTCACATTCTTTTTATCGTAGATCATTAGTTTTTTTATAGCATTAAAGTCAGGTTTTTGCAGATCAATTTTGCCAAATAAACGATGTGTAAATGCTTTGAGTTTTTTAGTTTCTTTTATGGGAAATCCAAAAAGTTTAGAAGAGAAATATAATTCAACTATCATACCAACAGCAATAGATTCGCCATGTGTAAGAGATTCTTTATCCTCATTTTCTAAAAAATAAGATTCGATCGCATGCCCAATTGTATGCCCAAAATTTAATGTTTTTCTTAAATTTTGCTCTTTCATATCTTGTAGAACTATACTGTTTTTTATCGCGATAGAACGATATATCAAATCTGAAACTATTTTATAATTAACAGCATCAAATGATTGAATTTTATCCAACAATGTTCTGTCAGATGTAAAACCGTACTTGATGATCTCAGCCAAGCCTGATCGAATTTCTCTTTCAGTAAGGGTTTTTAAAAATTGATTGTCAATTAAAACCATTTCCGGATTGCTGAATAAACCAATTTGATTCTTTAAAACACCTAGATCAATGCCTGTTTTACCACCAACCGAAGCATCAATCATACTTAAGAGAGTAGTGGGTATGTTGATAAAACGAATACCCCTTTTAAAAGTAGATGCCACAAATCCACCCATATCTGTAATTACTCCTCCGCCAAGATTAATTAAAATACTTTTTCTGTCTGCTCCTTTTTGGGTTAAGATATTCCATAGTTCAGAACAGGTGTTCAAGTTTTTAAATTCTTCACCATTTCTAACTTCAATGACCTCAAAATTATGTTTGCCAACAACCGAATTTAAAAAGTGTGGGAAACAATATTTTTTAGTATTTGAATCTACCAAAATAAAGACTTTTGAATGAAAAATTTGATTTAGATAATTATTGAGTTCATCATAGGCTTTATCTTGAAAATGAACATAATAACCGGTAGATAATATTGACTGCATTACAATTACATTTTTTATATTTTATAGATGCAAATAAACATCATTTTTTTTAATAAAATAGAATTGAGTAGCTATCTTTGTAAAAAACATAAATTATGAGCAAAATATTTGATAATACACAAACTGCTTTTGCTTTAAAATCGGATTCCGATTTAGAAAAAGCTTATTTTTTATTTAGAATGATAAAAAATGAACCATTAGTTAGAATTGGTTCTGCAGTTACTAAATTTGCCTTGAATTCACATTTACCTGTTGAAGGGTTGATCCGTTCAACTGTTTTCGATCATTTTTGTGGAGGAATAAGTGAAAGAGATTGTATTCCTACTATCGAAAAATTATATGCTAAAAATGTTCATTCAATTTTAGATTATTCTGCCGAAGGAAAGGAAGAAGAAACTCAATTTGATAAGGCCAAAGATATTACTATTGGTATCATTGAAGATTATGCAAAAGGAAAAAATGCAGTTCCATTTGCTGTTTTTAAACCTTCAGGATTTGGCAGGTATGATCTGTACAAAAAAATTTCTGAAAAGAAAGAACTAAGTCCGGATGAAGATAAAGAATGGGCCAGAGTAGTTGAAAGATATGATGCTGTTTCTAAAGCATCTTACGATAATGATGTTCCTTTACTGATCGATGCTGAAGAATTATGGATGCAAACAGCAGCTGATGATTTGATTGAAGATATGATGGAAAAATACAACAAAGAAAAGGCTGTAATTTTTGGCACTTTACAGCTGTATCGTTGGGATAGATTGGACTACTTAAAAGCATTACATAAACGTGCCAAAGAAAAAGGTTTTAAAATTGGCATGAAACTTGTACGTGGAGCTTATATGGAAAAAGAGCGTGAAAGAGCGCAAGAGTTTGGATATGAAGACCCGATTTGTAAGGATAAAGCTGCAACTGATAAAAATTACAATGATGTAATGCGCTATATCTTTAAAAATTTAGACGATATGGCAATTTTTAATGGAACTCATAATGAAGAAAGTTCTTATTTAATGATGGATCTGATAAAAGAAGCCGGTATTGATAAAGAAGACAGTAGATTATGGTTTGGGCAATTATACGGTATGAGTGATCATATTAGTTTTAATTTAGCCAGAGAAGGTTTTAATGTTGCCAAGTATTTACCTTTTGGGCCAGTAAGAGACGTGATGCCTTATTTGATTAGGCGTGCAGAAGAAAATACTTCAGTGGCGGGTCAAACTACACGTGAACTAGATTTGATCGCAACTGAAAAAAAACGGAGAAAGTTATAATATGTCAACACGAAATATTTCACCAAATATTACTTTAATAACACTTATTTTAATCGCAATTGATGTTTATATTTTTTTTGCGATTAATAAGGGTTTAAAAAATTTAAAGTATAAGAATTTGGTGAAATATTCGTATTTCATTGCGGTAATATTTGGATTTATTGGTTATTATTTTTTGTTTACAGACTATATAAACACGCCACTTCAGGCTACTTTTACTAAAAATATATTTATAGGTTTTTTCTTTACCTTTTTGGTTTCAAAATTAGTACTAATTGTAATTTTATTAGCTGAAGATATTTACAGATTTTGTCATTTGATTTTTTTAACAATCTTAAATTTTTTTCATACAAAAGATTATAAAGTTAAAGCTCCCGGCAGAAGAAAATTTATGCGTCAGATAGGTTTGTCTTTGGCTGCAATACCTTTTACTACAATGCTTTATGGAATAACCAAAGGAAAATATAACTTTAAAGTAAAAAGTCTAAAATTATCCTTTGAAAATTTACCTAAGGCGTTTGATGGATTTAAATTAGTTCAGATTTCCGATATACATATGGGAAGTTTTGATAGTAGTGAAGCAATAACAGATGCCGTTAATCTGATCAATCAACAAAATGCAGATGTGATTCTATTTACAGGGGATCTTGTAAATAACGATTCAAGAGAAATTGTTCCTTATATTTCTAACTTTAAAGAATTAAGTGCTAAGCAAGGTGTTTATTCAGTTTTAGGAAATCATGATTATGGTGATTACAAGAGTTGGAACTCTGAAGAAGAAAAACGAGAAAATCACCAGTTGATTCATAAATTTCAGAAACAAATGAATTTTAATTTATTGAACAATGAAAATGTAGTATTTTCTAAAGAAGGAGATAAAATTGGTTTGTTTGGTGTTGAGAATTGGGGTCACAAACCATTTCCTAAAAGGGGTGATCTTGATAAAGCGCTTGAAGGTGCAGAAGAAGTTCCTTTTAAGATCTTAATGTCGCATGATCCAACACATTGGAAACAGAAAGTTATTCCACATAAAACTCATTTTGACCTAACTTTATCAGGACATACACACGGAATGCAATTTGGTGTAGATATCCCAGGATTTAAGTGGAGCCCTGTAAAATATCTTTACCCTCAATGGGCAGGAATATATCAAGAAGCCAAACAATATTTATATGTGAATCGTGGTTTTGGTTTTATTGGTTTTCCGGGAAGAGCCGGTATCTGGCCTGAAATTACAGTTATTGAGTTATCGAGTTCTGCTGTTTAAAATTTTGTACATAAAAGTAAGACCATTAAATACAGTCTTGAGAATAATAAAATAAATTAAAACTAATTATCCGTATTTTTCTTTTTTCCGCCTCTCATAAATGCTAGTAAAACTACTATAAGTCCTAAGAATACTGCAAACATAAAAATAGCACCAATAATTCCCCAATTCCAATCAACTAAAGGAAGAAATAAATTTGTCATAATTATTTAAACTTTAAAGAGTTAACTAATTTAACAAAACTAATAGATATTATTAGAATATATAATGATAAAAATCATTTTTTGGGTTATTTATCTTTAAAAATCAACTACTTTTGCATTTTTAAAAAAAAAGTATGCGATCAATTAGAAATATAGCCATAATTGCCCATGTTGATCATGGAAAAACAACACTTGTAGATAAGATCATTGATCAGGCAAAAATTTTGGACGATAGAAAAAAACGTACAGAATTATTATTAGATAGTAATGATCTGGAACGTGAAAGAGGTATAACTATCTTATCTAAGAATGTTTCTGTAAATTATAAGGGTGTAAAAATTAATGTTATTGACACTCCGGGTCACGCTGATTTTGGTGGTGAAGTAGAGCGCGTACTCAAAATGGCTGACGGTGTTTTACTATTGGTTGATGCCTTTGAAGGTCCGATGCCCCAAACCAGATTTGTATTGAGTAAAGCCTTGGAATTGGGATTGATACCTATTGTGGTTATTAATAAAGTTGATAAAGAAAATTGTACTCCTGATTTGGTTCACGAAAAAGTTTTTGATCTGATGTTTGCTCTAGATGCTACAGAAGAACAATTAGAATTTGCAACTATTTATGGCTCTGCAAAGAATGGCTGGATGGATACCGATTGGAAAATTGAAAGCGATAATATAATTCCACTTTTAGATGCTATCCTTGAAAATATACCTGAAGCACCTTATAGAGAAGGAACCCCACAAATGCAGATTACATCTTTGGATTTTTCTTCTTTTACAGGAAGAATTGCTATAGGAAGAGTTTTTAGGGGAGATCTTGAAGAAGCTAAAGATTATGCACTTTGTAAAGCAGATGGTTCTACAAAAAAAGTGAGAATTAAAGAATTACATACTTTTGAAGGTTTAGGAAAAGCAAAAGTAAGCAAGGTAAGAAGTGGCGATATTTGTGCCATTACCGGAATTGAAAATTTTGAAATTGGAGATACTATAGCCGATTTGGAAAATCCGGAAGCTTTGCCAAGAATTGAGGTAGATCAACCAACAATGAGTATGTTGTTCACCATAAATAATTCTCCGTTTTTTGGAAAAGAAGGTAAATTTGTAACTTCAAGACATTTGCGCGACAGATTGTTTAAAGAAACAGAGAAAAATTTGGCTTTAAAAGTCAAAGAAACAGATACTGAGGATAAATTTAATGTTTATGGCAGGGGTATTTTACATTTATCTGTATTGATAGAAACCATGAGAAGAGAAGGTTATGAACTTCAAGTTGGTCGGCCTAAAGTTATTTTTAAAGATATTGATGGTGTTAAATCTGAACCTTACGAAACACTGGTAATTGATGTTCCTGAAGAATTGGCCAGTAAAGCTATTAATCTGGTGACTATCCGTAAAGGAGATCTTCATATAATGGAACCAAAAGGAGATCTACAACATTTAGAATTTGATATTCCTTCTCGTGGATTGATAGGTTTGAGAAATAGAATTTTAACCGCAACTCAAGGAAAAGCAATCATGAATCATCGATTAAGAGGTTATGATACTTATAAAGGAGATTTTAATGAGGTTGTAAATGGTGCAATTGTATCTTCAGAATCAGGTAAGGCTACTGCTTATGCCATTGACCGATTACAGGATAGAGGAAAATTTTTTATAGATCCAAATCAAGAAATATATAAAGGTCAGGTTGTTGGTGAAAATACACGTCAGGATGATTTAGGCGTAAATTTGATCAAAGGAAAGAAATTGAGCAATGTGAGAGCATCCGGTACGGATGAGAGTGCTAAAATAGCGCCTAAAATTGATTTCTCGTTAGAAGAATATATGGAATATATCAGAGATGATGAATATTTAGAAATTACACCTTTGAGCTTGCGTATGCGTAAGATTGTGTTTAGGTAAATTATATGCTTTTAGCAGTATTCATGGGGTAACATAGTTACCCCGTTATTTTTTTACATTTTACTGTCGATATAATCGATTACATCTTTTTCTTTTTGAATTGTTGAATTGTAAATTTTTTCGGCTTTGGCTAAAATATCTTTAGTAAATTCTTTGTCTTTAATGTCTTTTGCATTTATTCGAACGTTAAAATATGCCCCAAATACTGCAGTTCTTGCACATAATATTCCTACAGCTGCATCTGACAATGAATTTTGTAAACCTTTTTCAATCATAGCTTCCATAACTTCCATTGAATTGTAGGCAGTTTCCATAACCTGAAAAGGAATTTCTGTAGCGTATTTTGTAGCATTTTCAATTGCTTGTTTACGTATGGATATTTCCTCATCATTGCTTTTTGGCATTCTAAAACCTTCAATTATTTTATTAAAAGAATTGGTATCTTCATCAACCAGAAATAATAGTTTATTTTTATAAGCCTGTCCTTTTACAGCCCAATTTGAAAATTCTTCCCAGCGGTCATCCCAGCCGGCTTTATGTGCCGATAAATTAGCTACCATAGTACCTAATGAAACACCCAAAGCACCCACGTATGCTGATATAGAACCGCCACCCGGAGCCATTGATTCACTTGCTGTTTCTTCAGCAAAATCTGTAACTGTGAGATCAATAAGTTTTTGGGTCTCTTTATCTTCCAGTAGATATTCAATGATCTTTTCTTCAGGAACAAATGGTTTTAAGTCGTCTAAACCTAAAGATTTTACGGCTATTTTTATTTTTTCTGATTCAGCTATTCCCAAAGACCTCTCTTGTTTTATTAAGAAATAATCTGCGGCATCCAACATCGCTTGAAGCGGAATTAATCCAATCAATTCAGACCCTGTAACCCTTAATCCACGTGATTCTGCAGATTTACAAGATTCGTCAAATGCCTCATGCATAGAAGTAATGTTGATGTTGGTTAAATTATAGGAGATCTGAGCAATTCCATACTCTTCAATATACCAGCCAATACCTTTTACCGCTTTTAGTTTCCCCGGTACTCGTTCCGGATTTCCATTTTTGTCTAAAACTTTTTTTCCTGTAATTGGATTACCTTCTCTTTTTACCCTACCTGCTTCACGTATATCAAAAGCAATTGAATTAGCTCGTCGGGTAGAGGTAGTATTCAAATTAACATTATATGCAATTAAAAAATCACGGGCAGAAATTGCTGTTGCACCACTTTTAGCAACTTTTTCATTAAAATTTGCAGGTCCAAAATCGGGTTTCCAATTTGGGTTAACTAATTTTTCTTTTAAGCCTTCGTATTCTCCCGAACGGCAACTTGCCAAGTTTCTTCGCTTTTCTTCTTTGGCAGCATTTTCATAGAAATAACCTGGAATACCAAGTTCTTTGCCAATTCTTTCTCCAAGTTTATGTGCATATTTGGCTGTTTCTTCCATTGTAATCCCAGCAATAGGAACTAAGGGACAAACATCGGTTGCACCAAAACGAGGATGCTCACCACTGTGATTGCTCATGTTAATTAGTTCTGATGCTTTTTTTATTAGTAAAAAAGCTGCATCAATTACTTTTTCGGGCTCACCTACAAAAGTAATAACAGTTCTGTTGGTTGTGTTTCCAGGGTCAATGTCTAGTAATTTAACACCTTCAATGGTTTCAACAACATTTGCTATTTCATTTATTTTATCTATATCGCGACCTTCACTAATGTTAGGAACGCATTCTATTAATCGTTTTTTCATAATTCTTTATTTTAAATTAAATATTTGTATTTTTTTTAACTTTCATGTTTAATGCTTCTACGCCTAATGAGAAAGCAATGGCAAAATATAAATAACCCTTTGGTATAGCACCTATATGTTGGCCAAATATAACGGCGTTTGAAAGGTGAGCACTTTCGGTTACTAACATAAACCCAATTAAGATCAAAAAGGATAATGCCAGCATTTGAATGGTTGGATGATTATTTACAAACCTACCAACCGGTATAGCAAATATCATCATTATTATAATTGAAATTATCACTGCAGTTATCATTATAATCAATGCACCTTCAATTCCGTTAGTCATCCCAACCGCTGTCAGAACAGAATCAAAAGAGAAAACAATATCAATTAGTACAATTTGAATGATAACACCGGTAAGAGAAGTTTTTATCTTATCAGATTCGGTTGTTTTATGTTCAATACCCTCTACTTTTTGATGGATCTCATGCGTACTTTTGTAGAGTAAAAATATTCCACCTGCAAATAAAATTATACTTTGTCCGGAGATACCGGCTTTTAACCAGGATAGGTCAATTGTAAATAGAGGATCTTTCATGGCAATAAGATACGATACACCAACCAAAAGCATTATTCTAAATAACATTGCCAAAAACAAACCAATATTAGTGGCTCTTTTCACTTTTTCTTTTGGTAATTTTCCAGCAGCTATTGATATAAAAATAATATTATCTATTCCTAAAACAATTTCTAAAAATGTTAGTGTCAATAATGCTACCCAGGTATCTGCTTGTGTAAAAATTTCCATTATTTAAAGTGGTTCAATTAGTGTTTAAGACATTTAAAATTAAATGTTTTATCATAAATGAAAATATCATATTCCCGTATAATTACTTGGAGATATATCTTTTAATTCTTGTTTAATTCTATTAGTAACTTCTAATGTGTCAATAAAATCAGACATAGATTGTTTGGTTATCTTCATATTAGTTCTTGTTAATCCTTTTAATGCCTCATAAGGATTTGGGTAGGCTTCACGGCGTAAAACAGTTTGAATAGCTTCAGCAACAACAGCCCAATTCTCTTCCAGATCTTTTTCAAAAGCTTCACGATTGAGTAATAATTTGTTTAGACCTTTTAAGGTTGATGTAAACCCGATAATTGTATGAGCAAGAGGTACACCAACATTACGTAAAACAGTAGAGTCGGTTAGATCTCTTTGTAAACGTGATATGGGTAATTTTGCAGATAAATGTTCAAAAATTGCATTTGCAATTCCTAAATTCCCTTCACTATTTTCAAAATCAATAGGGTTAACTTTATGTGGCATAGCAGAAGAGCCGACTTCACCTTTTTTAATTTTTTGTTTAAAGTAGTTCATTGAAATATACTGCCAAATATCTCTGTCAAAATCAATTAATATGGTATTAATTCTTTTTAATGAATCAAAAAATGCAGCCAAATGATCATAGTGTTCTATTTGAGTTGTTGGATATGAATGATGAAGTTCTAATATGTTTTCAACAAAATCAGTACCAAAACCTTTCCAATCAATTTTTGGATAAGCAACTTTGTGAGCATTATAATTTCCGGTTGCACCACCAAATTTAGCTGCAAAAGGAATATTATTAATAAGATTGATCTGTTGCTTGATTCTTTCTGCAAAAACCATGATCTCTTTACCTAAAAGGGTAGGAGAAGCCGGTTGGCCATGAGTTCTTGCCAGCATTGGAATATCATGCCATTGATTTGCCAGATCAGTTAGTTTGTTTACTAAAGTGTTTAACTCGGGTGTATATACAATTTCATAAGCTTCCTTAATTGAAAGTGGAACAGCTGTATTATTGATGTCTTGTGATGTTAATCCAAAGTGAATGAATTCTTTGAATTTTCCAATTCCTAAAATATCAAATTTTTCTTTGATAAAATATTCAACGGCCTTAACATCATGATTAGTAACCTTTTCAATATCCTTAACTTTTTGGGCATCCTGACTTGAAAACTCTCTATAAATATTACGTAATTGCTCAAATAAGTTGACATTAAATCCTTTTAATTGTGGTAAAGGAATTATGCAAAGTGCAATAAAATATTCTATTTCAACTTTTATACGATATTTTATAAGTGCTTCTTCAGAAAAAAATGGTGACAATTGTTCAACTTTAGTATGGTAACGGCCATCAATAGGAGATATAGCATTAAGACTTGTTAATTTCATTGTAGATATGTAAAAATTAAAAATACAAAATTAGGTTTTTTTAATGATAAATATTTATTTGTATTTTTATTTCTTAGTATTCTGATAAATATAAACTTCAGTTGCTCCCTGACCATATTTTTGAAAAGATGCTTCGTAAGTTTCAACAGCATATTTTTTGAATAAATAATCTAATTCTTGTTTTAAAACTCCTTCACCAATACCGTGGATAAAAACAACACGAGGTATTTTTTTTCTAATGGCAAATTCTAATTGTTGTTTGGCGGTTTTGAGTTGTAGGGAAAGCATATCATAATTTGAAAGTCCTTTGATAGAATCTGTCAGGTGATGTATATGCAGATCAACTTCCAATGGCGGAATCTGGTTCCTTTTCGTTGATCTTATTATTGACTTATTTTTCTTTTGATGATCTATATCTTTTGAGAACGCTAAATGATGATCATTTTTTAAATACGAATCAAGATTTCCTGCGATAATTATATCATCCTCTTGACATTCATATTCAAAACCATCTTCTGACCTGAATGTTATTTTATGTAAATCAATCTTGACTACGATACCTGTTATGGAATCGTTGAGCATGGCAACTTTTTGGTTTAATTTAAATTTAGATTTTCTTTCTGTCATTTTGCAAATTTACGTTAAGTTAGTAAGTTTGTTAAATATTTTTTATATTTATAGTATCAATAATATAATTATAAAAAGTGGGTTTTATTTCATTTTTAGAGAAGAACATGTTATCATGTCAATGGCAAAAAGCTGGAGTTGAATGTACCGGTTGTGGTACGCAAAGGGCAATTATTCATTTATTAAAAGGTGAATTTGTTGAGGCTTTCAATACTTATCCTGCTATATATACTTTGATTATAATGTTTGTTTTTTTAGGATTCCATTTAAAATTCAATTTTGCCAAAGGTCATAAGATACTTTTATGGCTTTTTATCATAAATCTGGCAATTATTATTACACATTATATCATTAAAATAACCTAATTAAAATCAATTAACCATGGTCAAAGAAAAATTACCGTATTCGCAAAGCGCCCTAATTTTAGGAATTCTGTCTATTTTTACAGCCTGTTGTTGTTATGGAATTGTTGGTGTAATTCTAGGATTTATCGGCTTGAATAAAGCAAAAAAAGCAATTGCAATTCACGAAGAAAATCCAGATTTATACGATGGTATTAACAATGCAAATACCGGAAAGATCACTTCAATCATTGGTATTGTATTTGGAATTATAGCAATTGTATATTTGGTTTACATACTTTCTTCAGGACAATATGAAGTTATGATGGAACAATATCAGGAAATAATTGAAGAACAAATGCAGTAAGGGTTATGATATATGTCGGAAGTCAGAAGTCGGAAGTCTGATTTTTTTCGATTTTAGAACAAGGGACATGGGATGTTCAGTGAATGAGTGATTGAGAGACAGAGCGAGGCATTAATTTTTTTAAATTTTGTGATTTTGCTTCTTTGATAGAATAATAAGAATAAACCGATCAACACTAATTTGTTGGGTTGGGAATGGATTAAGACTAGTTTTTTTTAACTATTCATCAACTACTATTGCAATTTTAGTCCCATCAGGACTTACTGTTAAACGTGTAATATTTTTTATAGGCAAGTCGCTTTCGATGCTGATCTCTTTCCAGTTTTCATCTTTATGAGGTTTAAACTTAAAGATCTTAGCGTCTTTTGCCATTAAAATACTACCATCCTGTGTCCATGTTAGATCTTCTGATCCTTCAAGAGGATCAGTGATGTAGGTTGAATTGCTATTAAGTGGATCTAAAGAATAGATCTCAGATGTTTCATGACTTTTACTTATAAAGCTTATCAGATTGGTATTTGGTATATTTTGAAAAGACCTGCCAATATTTTGTTGTATAGGGTATCTTATTCCACATTTAAAGTGACTTACCTGTAAAGTTTGTGTATCACCCAAGACAAATGAAATAATGGTTTTATTGTCAAACCAAATATAATAACCTACTTGTAAACTGGGTAATAAAACTTCAGGTTCTTTATTCTTATAAGAATATTTATATAATAATTGGGAATCGTCTTCGTCTAATCTTATACAGGAAAAGTTCTTCTTTTTTTTAGGAATAGAAGCAGGGGAGTATTCATTACCTTTAGTATTGGTTAACCACGATCTAAAACCAAATTCTAAATCATATATAGCAATATCAGTTTGATCATCTCTAATTGAAGTAAACAATATTGAAGTACCGTCATCAGTAAAAGAAGGTTGGTTATCATAGCCCTCATTTTCAGAAATGTTTATAGGATTGGTAAGCGTAAAACTATCATCTGTTTTGATAAGATCAAAAAGATAAATTTCGGTGGCTTCTTGTGAAAAAGATATTGCACAGACAAAAAGCATCAAAAATGAAGAAATAATTTTTAATGGCATCTACAAAAAATATTTAAGCTATTATATAACAAATATAGAATTAAAAAATTGTTTCAATGATACTTTTTATTAAAAGATGTTGATAAATTATATTTTAGCAAATAATTATATCAAATGTATAAGTTTATATATAAATACGAAATGAATTTATTACTTTTGAAGTGCTTTTTACTAAACTTAATCAATAAAATATTATGCAAAGGGATCAACAAATTTTTGATTTAATTAAACAAGAAAAAGAAAGACAAACCAATGGTTTAGAATTAATAGCTTCTGAGAATTATGTTAGTGAACAGGTTTTAGAAGCTGCAGGTTCAGTTTTAACCAATAAATATGCTGAAGGTTATCCAGGAAAACGCTATTATGGAGGCTGTGAAGTTGTTGATGATGTTGAGCAGATCGCTATTGATAGGGCCAAAGCTTTGTATGGAGCTGCTTATGCAAATGTACAACCTCACTCTGGTTCGCAAGCAAATGCCGCTGCTTATCAAGCAGTCTTGAAGCCCGGAGATACTATTTTAGGATTTGATCTGTCGCATGGTGGACATTTGACACATGGATCTTCAGTAAATTTTTCCGGAAAACTATACAAACCAACTTTTTATGGCGTAGATAAAGAAACCGGAGTATTAAATTATGATAAAATACAAAAAACCGCTGATGAAGTAAAACCAAAATTGATCATAGCAGGTGCTTCGGCTTATTCTAGAGACATCAATTTTAAACGTTTTAGAGAAATTGCTGATAGTGTAGGAGCTATTTTATTGGCAGATATTTCTCATCCTTCCGGTTTGATTGCCAAAGGTATTTTGAATGATCCAATGCCTCATTGCCATATAGTTACAACTACAACGCATAAAACTTTACGCGGTCCAAGAGGAGGAATGATCTTAATGGGAAAAGATTTTGAAAATCCATTTGGAGAAAAAACACCCAAAGGGAAGACCAAAATGATGAGTACTTTATTAAATTCGGCTGTATTTCCCGGAATGCAGGGGGGACCTTTAGAACATATAATTGCAGCAAAGGCTATCGCTTTTGGAGAAGCTTTGACCGATGAATTTTTATATTACCAAATTAGGGTTAAAAAGAATGCTGCAGCTATGGCAAAAGCATTCGTCAGTAAGGATTATCAATTAATTTCAAATGGAACAGATAATCACATGATGCTGATAGATCTGCGAAATAAGAATATAACCGGAAAAGAGGCTGAAAATGCCTTAGTAAAAGCAGATATTACTGTCAATAAAAATATGGTTCCTTTTGATGATAAATCACCATTTATAACATCAGGAATTAGAATAGGAACTGCCGCAATAACAACTCGAGGTTTAAAAGAAGATGACATGAAAATTGTTGTTGATCTGGTAGATGAAGCGCTTAATAATTTTGAAAATGAAGAGGTTCTGGAAAATATTGCAAAAAGGGTAAATACATTGATGCAAGATAGACCGCTCTTTGTTTGGTAAATAATAAATGATCTAAATCATTTGTTTTTAAGGCATTTAATCTTAAATTTATAGGATTAAATGCTTTTTTTATGGGCTCACAATCAGTAAAAGAAATTTCTAGTCTGCAGGAACGACAAGAATTTTTATCTCATTTATTGAAAGACATCACTGCGCTTGAGGTAATGATGGAGATCGATATTTTTGAAAAAGGTGTTCATAGAGTAGGAGCCGAACAAGAACTATGTATTGTTGATAATAATTTTCGCCCTGCAAAAAATGCACTTAAGATCTTAAGAAATATTAAGGATACCCACTTTACAACTGAAATAGCTTTATTTAATCTTGAAATAAATTTAGACCCAGTACTTTTAAATGATCATTGTTTTTCTACTTTAAAGAATCAGTTACAATATCTATTGGATATTGCTCATAATGAAGCAAAAAAAATTGATAATAATAAGATAATACTTACCGGAATTCTTCCTACGCTTAAGAAAAAAGATTTAAAATTTGAAAATATTACACCTTTCAAAAGGTATATTACACTTAATAATGCGCTAAAAAAAATTAGGGGCAATGATTTTAGACTGCATATTAAAGGTGTAAATGAATTAATTGTTACTAGTGAATCAATATTATTTGAAGCGAGTAATACAAGTTTTCAGATTCATTTACAGTTAGACCTTGATAAAATAGTTGATCAATATAATTGGGCTCAGGCTATAGCAGGCCCTGTTTTAGCTTCTGCAACAAATTCACCTTTATTGATAGGGAGAGAATTATGGAGTGAAACCAGAATCGCTTTATTTCAACAGAGTGTTGATCTGAGAAATAGATCATATCATTTGCGCGAGCAAAAAGCAAGAGTTTCTTTTGGAACCGGATGGATCAAAAATTCAATAATAAACTTATATAAAGATGATATAGCGAGGTATACACCTATTTTAACCAGTGATTTTGAAGAAGACTCCTTAAGTGTATTGCAACAAAACAAGATACCTAAGTTAAAAGCTTTAAATTTATTTAATGGAACTTTATATAAATGGAACAGGTTGTGTTATGGGATCACTAATGGAGTACCACATTTTAGAATAGAGAACAGGTATATTCCTTCGGGTCCAACCGTTGATGACGAAATTGCAAATGCAGTTTTTTGGGTTGGTGTGATGCAGGGTATGCCCGATAAGTATAGAACTATTTATGATAAAATGTCATTTGAAGATGTTCGTGGTAATTTTATTAATGCAGCAAGAACAGGTATCAATACTTATTTTATATGGTTTGGAAAGGTTATTTCAGCTAAAAAATTGATATTGAATGAATTAATACCAATTGCCAGGAGAGGCTTAAAAAAATCAAACATAGATAAAAAAGACATTAAAAAATACTTAAGAATTTTTGAAAAAAGAGTTGTAAAAGGAAGAACAGGTAGTGAATGGCTTACTAAAAGCAACAGGATTTTAAAAAATAAATTAACTAGAGATGTTGCAAGTTCAACACTAACCATGTGCATGTATAAGAATCAACAAAAAAATATACCTGTTCATGAATGGAAATTGGCAAAGGTTAATGAATGTATTCATTTAGACATCAAGCGAAATAAATTAGGAAAAATAATGACAACAGAAGTTTTTGTTGTTAATGAAAATGATCTGGTAGCATTGGTAGACAGGGTAATGCACTGGAAAAATATTCATCATATTCCGGTTGTTGATGATGAGAATAAAATAGTTGGTATTATCACAAGGAGTGATATTAAAAAAATTGATCTAACTAAGGATAATATTCTAGTTGTTAAAGATGTTATGATTAAGAAAATGATAAGTGTAGATTCTGAAATTTCGCTTGAAGATGCTAACCAATTGATGATCAAAAATAATATTGGATGCCTACCTGTTATTGATAATGATGACCTGATTGGGATATTTACCAAAAAAGATTTAGAAAAATTTTTAAATGCTACATCTGATGATGAATAACGATATTGCATCTAAAAATAAAACAGAAAGGATTATAGGCAACGTACTTGGAGAAAAGTTATCTCCAACAATTATCATTTTTTCAGGAATTCATGGTAATGAAAATGCTGGTGTTTCAGCTGGCAAAAATGTAATAAAAAAAATAGAAAATGAGCATATAAAATTTCAAGGTAACTTATTTATCATCCAAGGAAATATCAATGCATTAAAGAAAGGAATAAGATATGAGGATGTTGATCTAAACAGAATCTGGAATAAAGAAAATATTGATAAGATAAAATTGTCTTCAAATAGTTTTAATGCTGATGAAAATGAACAATTAGAAATCTATTTACAGATAAAAGATATCTTTAAAACACAAAAAGGACCTTTTTATTTTTTAGATCTCCATACAACATCCTCTCCAACTGTTCCTTTTATCACGATAAGTGATTCGTTAAATAACAGGGATTTTTCTTCAAAATTTCCTGTCCCTATAGTTTTGGGAATAGAAGAGTATTTAGATGGTCCTTTGCTTACTTATTTAAATGAATTTGGTCATGTATCATTAGGGTTTGAGGCTGGAGAACATTTTGATGAACAATCGGTTATGAATTGCGAAGCATTTATTTGGCTTGCTTTGGTTTATTCTAAATGTGTTAAAAAAAGTGAGTTGAATAATTTAGTCTATTATAAAAAAGAATTATTAAAAAGTAAATGTACAAATAAATATAAATTCTTTGAAATTGATCTTCAGTACATTATTAAAAAGGATGAAGATTTTAAAATGAAAAGTGGTTTTAATAATTTTGAAAAAATTAAAAACAATCAAAAGCTTGCCAAAAGTAATGGTAAAGATGTTAGAGCAGCCATGAATGGTAGAATATTTATGCCACTATATCAGGAATTAGGAAATGACGGTTTTTTTATCATTACAAGAATTTCATATTTTTGGTTAAAAACATCTTTAATTGTAAGAAAACTAAATACCCATCACTTTTTGCGATTATTACCCGGTATTGAAAAAGACCCCTATAATTCATATACACTGAACGTTAATCCAAAAACAGCAAAATTCTTGACAAAAGAGATCTTTCATTTATTTGGCTATAGAAAACAAGTATTAAAAGATGATAGGTTTCATTTTATCAAACGAGACAGAAAGATTACAGAATTTCATTAAACCAGATAATATCTTAAAATTCCCAAAGCATATTTGCTGGCAATTTCTTTAGCAAAAGCAGGAAAATCAATATGCGAATTATTATTAGCCTTATCGGAAATTGTTCTGATAATTGAGAAGGGAATGCTATATTCAAAACAAACCTGAGCCACAGCTGCACCTTCCATTTCAACACAGGTAACAGATGGTAAATGAGTTTTTATATAATTTATTTGCTTTTCATTGGTGATAAACTGGTCGCCACTGGCAATATCATCAATAATTATTTTTGGATTATTGATCAAAAATTTCTTTTGTTCTTTATCGGAAATATATTGATTGTACTTGTCTAAAAATTTACTGGATGCAATTTGTAATTGTTTGCGATATTTTTTATTGGTTTTAAAATATGTTTTTCCTAATAATGGAATTTCAAAAGTAGGTAAGATTGGATGTGCATTCATATCGTGTTGAAATAATTTTTTACCAATTACGATATCGCCAATATTTATTTCTTCATCAACTGAACCACCAACTCCGGTAAAAATAATTTCATCAATATTAAAATCATTTATTAATTGCGTAACGGTGGTAGCCGAAGCCACTTTTCCCCAACGAGAAAAAACCAAAACCACATTTTTATCAAATAAATTGCCTGAATAATAAGTGCGCATTCCCTTCTTAAAAGACTTTTTATTTTGCAAAGATTCAAGTAATGCCAAAATTTCTTCTGGCATGGCGCTAATAATTCCTATCATTTATTAAAATATAAATTGATTATAAGTTTTATTCGTGAGACTCTAAAAAATTTATTTCCATTTTTTAGTTAGTCGAACCCGC
>JAOZVI010000123.1 GCA_029938265.1 Flavobacteriaceae bacterium
TGAAATTGACATGGTTGACTTCTCAGGACCCAGATTTGTAAATGTAGATAACCGATTAATGAGTTTATATATTGTTAAAAAGGGTATAACTAACGCAGTGATGTTTGGTCCTAACGGGAAAAACTTATTACCTTCACAAGTACTTTATAAAAAAAACATTCTGGCACTACGTGGTGGCTTTAGACCTGTTACCAAGGTGCATATGAAAATCTATGAAGAATCAAAAAAATTGTTTCTTTCCGAAAAGAAAGTAGAAGAAAAAAATACACGAATAATTTTTGAGATAACACTGGCAAACTTGCGTACAGAGGATGGCGAAATAAATGAAAAAGAGTTTTTAGATAGAGTAGAATTATTATGTGCATTAGGGCAAACTGTAATGATTACAAACTATCAGGAATATTATAAACTGGTTGATTATTTTTCAGAATTTACAAAGGCAAGAATGGGTTTGGCCATGGGAACCTATAACTTGATACAAATTTTTGATGAAAAGTATTATCGGAATGTAAGTGGTGGAATTTTAGAAGCATTCGGTAAATTATTCCATAAAGATCTAAAAATCTATATATATCCCTTAAGAGGAAACAAAGATGGTGAAATTATCAATAGTGATAATTTAAAAGTACACCCACGAATGAAAGAGTTATACAAATTTTTTAAAGATAATGGAAAAATCATTGATATTGAGAATTTTGATTTAGACATCTTAAAAATATTATCCCGTGAAGTTCTTAAGATGATAGAGAAAGGTGAAAAGGGCTGGGAAGAAATGTTACCTGATGGCATACCAAAGATAATTAAAGATCAACGTTTATTCGGTTATTCAAAAAGCAAACACAAATCGTAAATACAGTTAGTAATGTCAACCTTTAATCTCCGGATACCGGCTACTGAAAACTGCAAAACTTCTTTACAATGTTCCAAAGATCTGCTCAGTATGTACTTTGGTCTTTACTTTTTTGATAATATCTATTAATATTCCTTTTTCGTCTATAACAAATGTGGTTCGATGAATTCCGTCATATTCTCTACCCATAAATTTCTTTGGTCCCCAAACACCATAATCATTTAATATAGTTTTTTCTTCATCAGCAATTAAAGAATAAGGTAGTTCGTTTTTTTTAGCAAAGTTTAATTGGCGTTTTACCGAATCAGCGCTTACACCAACTATTGCATATCCTTTTTCTAAAAATGTTTGATAATTATCTCTTAAATTTTTAGCTTCCATAGTACAGCCTGGAGTACTTGCTTTAGGATAAAAAAATAAAACTATTTTTTTACCTACAAAATCTTTTAAACTTACTTTTTTTTCATTCTGATCTATACCTTCAAAATAAGGTGCTTTATCACCAATGTTTAGTGTTGTCATAATTTGTATTTTTATAGCATAAAAATAATAAAAAATGAATAAAAAAGAAAAAGTAAATTATATTATTAAAACTTTAAATGATATTTACCCTAACCCTCCTATTCCATTAAAGCATAAAGACCCTTATACTTTACTAATTTCAGTTCTATTATCGGCACAAAGTACTGATGCGAGAGTTAATATCATTACCCCAATTCTATTTGAAAGAGCAGATAATCCTTATGATATGGTAAAATTGTCAATTGATGAGATCAAAGAGATCATTAAACCTGTAGGATTATCTCCGATGAAATCAAAGGGAATTTATGGCTTATCTAAAATAATCATCGGTAAACATCAGGGTAAAGTACCTCAAAATTTTACAGACCTTGAAGCTTTTCCTGCCGTAGGTCATAAGACTGCTTCAGTTGTGATGAGTCAGGCATTTGGTATCCCCGCATTTCCGGTTGATACTCATATTCACAGGTTAATGTATCGGTGGAATTTGAGTAATGGTAAAAATGTATTACAAACAGAAAAAGATGCTAAGCGTTTATTTCCAAAAGACTTATGGAATAAATTACATTTACAAATAATATTTTATGGTAGAGAATACTCACCTGCCAGAGGCTGGAATATCAATAAAGATATCATTACAAAAAATATTGGAAGAAAAAGTTTACTAAAATAAAAAACAAAAAAAAACTCCCAATTTCTTGAGAGTCTTTTCACGATTAATTCAAATGAAACATTAAGCTTTCTTTTTTAACTTTTACTACTTTTACTGATTTAGAGTAGTTTAATAAAAATGAGATTGTCTCATTTTTCGGTTCTAATTTTTCTTTAAAAAATCTTTCTGTGTAAAGTTTTGCCATATTAAATTTTTAAGGGATTTAATAATATAACGAGCAAAACTCTTAATTATTGTAATAAATTAAAAATATATATATTTTTCTCTAATTAGTTAAAATAATATTGTTATTATCAATCATCTTTCTCAGGTTTATCAATGCATAACGCATTCTACCCAAAGCTGTATTGATACTAACAGAAGTTTGCTCTGAAATTTCTTTAAAACTCATTTCTCTATAAATACGCATATTCAAAACTTCTTTTTGATCTTCAGGAAGCTTTTCTACCAACTTTCTAATATCAGAATGAATTTGATTTTTTATGAGTTCTTTTTCTGCGTTTAGAGTTGGATCCCCAAGTACAGAAAAAATATCAAATTCATCCGTGTTTTTAAATGTTGGCATTCTATTGCTTTTTCTAAAGAAATCAATTACTAAGTTATGCGCAATTCTCATAGACCAAGGTAAAAATTTACCTTCCTCATTGTATTTACCCAATTTCAAAGTATTGATGATCTTAATAAAAGTATCCTGAAAAATATCTTCAGTTACATCTCTATCTTGAACCTTTGAATAAATAAAACTGTAAATGCGTTGTTTGTGTCGTAGGATTAGAATCTCTAATGCCCTTTCGTTACCGTCAATGTAGTTTTTGACAAGAATACTGTCATCCAATTTTTGTGTATACATAATTCCCCTTTTTTTAAAAAATGAAGATATATAAAATATCTTCTAATTAATTATTGTTATGAAAAGTAGAACTATACTATAAGCACAATTTTTTTAAAGTTAATAATGACAGGAGAGATCAGTTCTATTATCTAATCTCGGAACAAATATAGTAACATTTAATTCTAATAAACAAATTTTTTTGCGTTTTATTTTAATCTTTTTAACATTTATTAACTTTTTATTAACAAAAAATACTTAGTATATTTGCAAATAGTATAAATTTAATTGCCTCTTAAGTATTGAAAAATAACGATTTTAAAGAATTCATCCGCATCAAAGGTGCAGCGATTCATAACCTAAAAAAAATTGATGTAAATATTCCAAGAAATAGGCTTGTTGTGATCACCGGACTGTCAGGATCGGGTAAATCAAGCCTTGCTTTTGACACTCTTTACGCCGAAGGACAGAGAAGATATGTAGAAAGTTTATCGGCATATGCTCGTCAGTTTTTAGGAAAATTAAACAAACCTAAGGTAACATATATCAAAGGAATTTCACCTGCAATTGCTATTGAACAAAAGGTAAATAGTACAAATCCTCGCTCAACTGTTGGAACAACAACCGAAATATATGACTATTTAAAATTATTGTTTGCTCGTATCGGCAAGACCTACTCTCCTATTTCAGGAAAAATAGTTAAAAAAGATACGATAAGCGACGTTGTTGAATATGTAAAGCAATTTAGTGAAAAAACAAAATTATTACTACTTGCACCCATTTTAATTGATAAAGAAAAGAAATTAGATCAAATTATTAACATCCTTAAACAACAAGGTTTTTCTCGTTTAAAAGTTGATCATCATATTATTAGAATTGATGAATTCGATCAAAAATATTTTACAGATCTTTATTTGGTTGTGGATAGATTTGTTACTCAGGATAATGAAGATTTCTATAATAGAGTTGCCGATTCTTCTCAAACAGCATTTTACGAAGGAAAAGGAACGTGTTTTATTGAAAATATATCTGACAATATTAAAAAAGAATTCAATAATAATTTTGAATTAGATGGGATTACTTTTTTAGAACCCAACACACATTTGTTTAGTTTTAATAATCCATACGGCTCCTGTCCAACTTGTGAAGGTTATGGAAATATTATTGGAATTGATGAAGATCTTGTAATACCCAATACTTCATTTTCAATATATGAAAATGCAATTCTTCCCTGGAAAAGTGAATCTTTTAAAAAATACAAAGATCAATTTATTAACAATGCATACAAATTTGATTTTCCGATTCACAAACCATATTTTCAATTAACCAAATCACAAAAACAACTTTTATGGACAGGCAATAAATACTTTAAAGGAATAAATGCCTTTTTTAAATATGTAGAAGAAAAAAGCTATAAAATACAATACAGAGTAATGCTTTCACGCTATCGTGGAAAAACAAAATGCCCTGAATGCAATGGAAATCGTCTTAAAAAAGAAGCAAATTATGTTAAAATAAATAATACTTCAATTACCGATCTAGTACAATTGCCCATTAATGAAATTTTAGCTTTTTTTAATAATATCGATCTTACAGAAAATGATGCAAATATTGCAAAACGGCTCCTAAAAGAAATCATTAATCGCTTGCAATTTTTATGTGATGTTGGATTAGAGTATCTATCAATAAACAGAAATTCAAATACCCTATCAGGAGGTGAAAGTCAACGAATTAATTTAGCCACTTCATTGGGCAGTAGCCTTGTTGGTTCAATGTATATTTTAGACGAACCAAGCATTGGTTTACATTCTCGTGACACGGAAAGACTTATAAAAGTTTTAAAAAACTTACGTGATCTTGGAAATACAGTTATTGTTGTTGAACACGATGAAGATATTATCAAAGTAGCCGATCATATTATTGATATTGGGCCTGAAGCCGGTGCATTTGGTGGTGAATTGGTTGCAGAAGGAACTTACAAAGAAATTCTGAATTTTGATTCACTTACTTCAAAATATCTTAGTGGTAAAATAAAAATTGAAATCCCAAAAGTAAGAAGAACTTCAACTAATTATATTGAATTGATTGGTGCAAGAGAAAATAATCTGAAGAATATTGATATCAAGATTCCGCTTAATACTCTAACAGTTATAACAGGTGTTTCAGGAAGTGGAAAAAGCACATTGATTCGGGATATATTTTATCCTGCAATCCAAAAAAAATTACTTAATTATGGTGAAAAGGCAGGTCAGTTTTCTGAAATAAAAGGAAAAATTGAATCGATCAAACAAATTGAGTTTGTCAATCAAAACCCTATTGGTCGTTCAAGCAGATCAAATCCGGCAACTTATATTAAAGCCTATGACGATATAAGAAATTTATATACCCATCAAAAAATATCAAGAATAAGAGGATATAAAGCAAAACACTTTTCGTTTAATGTTGATGGTGGTAGATGTGAAACCTGTAAGGGAGAAGGTGAGGTTACAATTGAAATGCAGTTTATGGCTGATGTTCATTTAGAATGCGAAACCTGTAAAGGCAAGCGATTCAAAAAAGAAATTCTGGAAGTAAAATTTGAAGGAAAATCAATTAATGATATCCTACAATTAACAGTAGATGAGGCAATTTTATTTTTTAGAAAGCACTCACAAACTAAAATAACTCAAAAACTAAACCCTCTTCAGGATGTTGGCTTGGGATATGTTCAATTAGGTCAGGCTTCTTCTACACTTTCGGGTGGTGAAGCGCAACGAATTAAGCTAGCTTCATTTCTAACAAAAGGACAAACAACCAATAAAACATTATTTATTTTTGACGAACCTACAACTGGTCTGCATTTTCACGACATCAATAAATTACTGAAATCTTTTAATGCCCTAATTGAAATAGGACATTCAATAATTGTTATTGAACATAATCTTGATTTGATCAAATGTGCTGATTATATCATTGACCTTGGTCCTGAAGGTGGAAAAAAGGGTGGGAATATAATTTTTCAGGGTACTCCTGAGGAATTGATATCCAATAAGAAATCCTATACAGCAAAATATTTAAAAGAAAAATTGAGCAAAGATTAAAGAATAATCAACTATTTCTGATTTTTCTTTTCATTTAGAGCCTCTAAACTTTCTTTTGCCAAAACAAATTCAGGTTGAATTTTAACAGCTTTTTCAAAACTAATTTTAGCTATATCATCTTTTTTTAATTCTATACTAATCAACCCTTTTAAATATTGAATAGCAGCGATCAATTCAATTTGTTGCGAGTGCGTTTTATTAATCGCATAAGTTACTCTATAGTTCCCGCTATCATTTAATTTTTCAGTTTTTAGAATAGTAGCGAATGCTTCATCATATTTTTTTATTGAATACTGCAATTTTGCCAGTGAATAACCGTGAAAATTATTATTTGTTATAGCAAAAAGTTTTTCATATGACTCTACACCTTTTTTTATAGCACCTAATGTCTCAAGCGAAACTGCTTGTATTTCAAGCATATTAATATTTTTTGGATCTCTCTTTAAAACATCACTTGCAACCATAAAGCAAGGTGCATATTTTCGAGTAGAATAATATACATAAGCTAGACTATCCTTATAAGTGCTATTTTCTCCTTCTAATGCAATTATCCTATACAAAGAATTTGTTGTTACAGAAGCATCACTATTTAATTTAGAGTATTTTAAAATTTGTTTTTCTATTGCGATCGCTTCCGATTTGTTATTTTGAGCAAAACCAATGTTCAACACTAATAAACTTACAATAAGTACTAAATTATTTTTCATTTTCATCATATTTTAAAATTTCGACAAAAATATTCATTTTAATTTTAGATTGAAGATATATTACCTTTTTTTTGGTATTTCATTATAATTATTTTATGTATTATTTATTATTTCACAT